>JAOUDR010000163.1 GCA_029859185.1 Gemmatimonadota bacterium | reverse complement strand
CACTCGCCGGGTTCGATCTCGCGGACCAGGGTCGCGCCCACGATGTCCAGCGCGCATGTCTCGGAGGTGACCACCCACCCGTTACCGATGCGGCCGAGCACGAGCGGTCGGAAGCCGCGCGGATCCACGACCGCGTAGAGCGTTCGACCGATGGTGAGGACCAGGGAGTACGCCCCTTCCACGCGCTCGAGGGCGTCGAGCACCTGGTCCTCCACTCGACGTGCGTCGGACCGCGCAATGAGGTGCACCAGGACTTCAGAGTCCGAGGACGACTGGAAGATGGATCCCTGCCGCACGAGATCGGCGCGGACCTCGGTGGCGTTCGTGAGGTTCCCGTTGTGCGCCAGTGCCAGGGCCCCGCCGTGGTAGTTGACCAGACCAGGCTGCGCGTTTGCGAGGACCGAGCTGCCCGTCGTGGAGTACCGGGTGTGCCCGATCGCGACGTCGCCATGGAGCGCCCGGAGAACGTCGGCCGAAAACACGTCGTTGACGAGCCCCATGCCGCGGTGGGCGCGTGCCTTGCCGTCGGCGTTCACCGCCACGATCCCCGCCGACTCCTGTCCCCGATGCTGGAGCGAGTACAGGCCCAGATAGGTGAGCTGCGCCGCTTCCGGCACGCCGCTGACGCCGAAGATCCCACACATCGCTAGCGCTCCGTCCGCCGCGGGCCGGTCACGTCAGGATTTCCGCGACTTGCCGGTACCACGAACCGCCTCGACGATGGCACGGAACGTCCCACCCATCACACCGGACGCCGCGTTCAACTCCACGAGACGCTGGGCCTCGCCTTCGTCAAACCAAAGTCCGTGGCACTCGGGGCAGCGCTCCACCTCGATGCCCGAATAGTGCTCGATCTTCAGGTCGGCGCCGCAGCGCGGGCACTTCATGAAGTGGCTGCGGCGTTCCGCCATCTGCGCTTCGATCTCCGCGGACTGCCTCAGCCTGGCAGCCCGCTCCGCTTCGACGCGAGCGAAGTATTCCTCTTCGTTGCGGCTCGGCTTGTCCGGCATGACCCGCTAGCCCTCCATCTCGCCGGGCTTCGTCGCCCGGCCCGGCTGTCCCGGTGGCGAGGTGGACACGCCCGAGTAGGAATGCCCGGGACCGCGGACGATCGCGTTGACGACCTGCCCGTTCTCGAGGAAGACGACGTCGAAGGTCCCGCAGGACGCTTCACAGCCGTTGCGGTAGTAGAGATAGGTCCACGCGCCCATCATCCGCTCCGTGACCGGGGACCCCCATACGGCGAGGACGTCATCGCGGCTCATGCCGGGACTCACGGTGCCGG
The DNA here is from genome assembly GCA_029859185.1 of Gemmatimonadota bacterium. Lineage (GTDB taxonomy): Bacteria > Gemmatimonadota > Gemmatimonadetes > Gemmatimonadales > GWC2-71-9 > JAOTWJ01. The sequence continues at coordinate 5,206 of JAOUDR010000163.1, read as the reverse complement.
TATCGGTCGGGTTCCACGGCTCATCCGCCAGCGGCATCTGAACCGCCGGGGCGGACGGCGGGACCACGCGTGGAGTCGGTTGCTGCGCCGGCGGCGACTCCGCCGCCGGGGGCATTGCCACGTCCGTTGCGGGCGCCTGATCGACGGGTGCCTGGTCCTCCGCCGCGGGTTCGTCGCCGCCGCAGGCGAACGCCGCAATCATCACCACCGGTAGCAGCTTCCACCGTCTCATGCCGAACCTCCCTGAAGGGTGGGCGGGCTCAGGTACGCTGTCGTGACAGGGCGTGCCGTACCGCGCCCAATCGGTAACGTAATACTAGCAGCCATCGCGCGTCTCGGGAGGCTGGCCGAAGCCCGGTTGCTGCGTCGGCCTGGCCGTCATTTCCCGAGCGGGCCGCGTGAGAGCGCCTGCGGCACCTCCGGATCATCGTCGTCCGGCCCGCCGTTCTCCCCACGCTCGAGGAATCCGACCACCGCCATGCGGACGATCCCGTAGGCGAGGTACGTGAGTCCGAGTGGGAAGAAGAAGATGTCGCGCGAGAAGATCCCGAAGCCAAGCACGGTGAGGTTGACGGCAAGCCCGCCGAGACCACGGGCGCTGCGGATGCCGATCCGCGGTGGCTTGGCATACCGGATGGCGCTGACCATCGCCAAGCTGAGTGCCATCGTCAGGAACACCATGATCTGCGACCACGGTAGTCCCGCCAGCTGGCTCTGATAGAAGTCCGTTTGGGTAAACGGGAAGTAGGTCGCCAGGGTCATCCCGGCGGCGGTCGACGGCAAGCCCTGGAATGCGTCGGAGGCATCATGGCCGATGTCACCGACGTTGTAGCGGGCGAGTCGCAGCGCCGCGCACATCACCAGCCCATAGGAGAACAGCCAGGCAAAACCGCCGGCCTCCGCAAACACGAGGTGATAGATCAGCACGGCGGGGGCCACACCAAAGCTCACGAGGTCCACCAGCGAGTCGAGCTCCGCCCCAAACCGAGACCCGGTGTTGCTCATCCGCGCGATTCGGCCATCGAGCATGTCGAGCACACCGGCGATGACGATGTACCAGGAGGCCCGGTAGAAGTCGCCGCGGGCAGCGAGCACGATGGACCAGATGCCGAAGAACAGATTGGCGAGCGTGAACATGCTCGGCACCACGACCACGACCCGGCGCACGTTTGGACGACGTCGCGGAGGCCGGCGCACTACGACGGCCACTCCGCGATGACCGTCACGCCGGCACGCGTCCGATCACCCACCCGCACGCGGGGCTGCGCGCCCGCCGGCAGGTACGTATCCACGCGAGATCCGAACCGGATGAGGCCGAGTCGGGTCCCTTGCTCCACGCGGGCTCCCTCCGCGGGATCGGTCACGATCCGCCGGGCGACGAGACCGGCGATCTGCCGGATCAGCACGGGCCCGCGGGCGCCCCGGACGCCGAGGGACATGCGCTCGTTGTCCGCGCTCGACTTGTCGAGAGACGCATTGAAGAACCGTCCAGGGCGGTAGTCACGGTGGATCACCGTCCCGGACACGGGGTGCCGGTTGACGTGCACGTTGAAAACGTTCATGAAGACGGCAATGCGCAACGCCCGCCCCTGCACGACGTCGGGCTCCTCGATCTCGACGATGCTCACGACGCGGCCATCCGCCGGCGCGAGGGCGAGGTGGTCGCCGCGCGGTCCGTCGCGCGACGGGTCCCGGAAGAACGCGGGAATCCAGAGGGCGATCGGCAGCCAGGCCACCGGAAGGGCCATCCAGTATCCGCCAAGCCGAGTCGCCACGACCACGAACACGAGCAAGAGCGCCACGCCTATCAGCACGAACACGCGACCTTCAGGCGCGATCCTCACGCGGACAGCTCGCGCCCCGTGATGCGGCGATACGCGTCCACATACCGGTCGCTCGTGGCGTGCACGACCTCCGGCGGAAGGTCGGGGCCGGGATCGTTCCCATCCCACTGCCCGGAGGCCTTCAGGCCCGCGAGGTAGTCGCGCAGCGGTTGCTTGTCAAAGCTCGGCTGACCCCGCCCGGGCGCGTACCGGTCGGCCGGCCAGAACCGCGACGAGTCAGGCGTGAGCACCTCATCGATCAGGAGTAGCGCATCGTCGGCTGCCCGCCCGAACTCGAACTTGGTGTCGGCAATGATGAGGCCCCGCTCGGCCGCCCGGTCCCGACCTGCCGCATACACCGCCAGGCTCGCGGCGCGCAACCGGTCGGCGACATCCGCCCCGACGAGCTCCCGCGTGCGGGCGAAGGTGATGTTCTCATCGTGGCCGACGTCGGCCTTCGTCGCAGGGGAGAAGACGGGGGGGTCGAGTTTCGCGCTCTCCACGAGTCCCGTCGGCAGGGGCTCTCCGGCCAGCGTGCCGTGCTGGCGGTACTCCGCCCACGCCGACCCGGACAGATAGCCACGGATGACCCACTCGATGGGGAGCGGTGTCGTGCGGCGACAGAGCATGGCCCGTCCGACCAGATCGGCGCGGTGGTCCGCCAGGCGCGGGACGCGCGCGACGATCTCGTCCGCATCCGCCGTCAGGAAGTGACTGGGAACGACCGCTGCCAATTCGCGGAACCAGTAGGCGCTGATCTGCGTGAGCACCGCCCCCTTCCGCGGGATGGGGTTGGGCAGCACGACATCGAATGCACTCACCCGGTCACTGGCGACGAGCAGCAGGGTGGCGTTGTCAACCTCGTAGACCTCCCGCACCTTGCCGCGACGGACCAACGGGAGAGGGAGCGCGCTGGCGGTCAGGGGATGTGGCATCAGACGGTCACTCCGGCGGCGTCGTTCACGGCGAAGGGTTCGAGTCGACTCAGCAGGGGATCGAGGTGTTCGGCGAGGTACTCCCGCACCTGGGCGGGCGCGCGACCGACATAGCGATCGGGGTCGAGCTCGCGCCGCAACGCCGCCGAGTCGAGCCCGGCAAACGCCGGGTCGGCGGCCAGGCGCTCGAGCAGCGTGCCGGGCTCTCCGCGGTCTTCCGCCTCACGCGCGGCCCAACTATGCCGGCGGATGACCTCGTGCAGCGCCTGCCGATCGCCGCCGGCCGTGACCCCGAGCATGAGCCACCGCTCGGTAGCCATGTACGGCATCATCCGTTCGACGTTGCGCCGCACCGTGGGCGTGCGCACCTCGAGGCCGCGCGCCACGTCGCCGGCCAAGAGCAAGACGGCGTCGGCCGCCAAGGCGGCATCCGGGAGCACCAACCGCCGGTTGGCGCTGTCGTCCAGCGTCCGTTCCAACCATTGCGTCGCTGCGGTATACGCAGTGTTCTCCCGGAGGGAGATCAGGTACCGGCCCAGGGCACACATGCGTTCCGCGCGCATCGGGTTCCGCTTGTAGGGCATGGCGCTCGATCCGACCTGCGCGGACTCTGCCGGCTCCAGGACCTCGCCCTCGTGCTGCAGCAGTCGCAGGTCGTTGCCCAACTTCGAGACGGATTGGCCGATCGCCGCCCACGTGTCCAGAACGCGGGCGTCCAGCTTCCGGCTGTACGTCTGTCCTGACACCGGCACGGACGAGTCGAAGCCGAACGCCGCCGCGACCCGCCGGTCCAGCTCGCGAACCTTCGCGTCGTCGCCGCCAAACAGCTCCAGGAAGCTCGCCTGGGTGCCTGTCGTGCCCTTGCAGCCGCGGAAGGGCAGCGTCTCCACCACCGTCAGCAGTGCCGCCGCGTCCAGCGCCAAGTCGAACGCCCAGAGGGTCGCGCGCTTGCCGACCGTGGTCAGCTGCGCCGGTTGGTAGTGGGTGTAGGCGAGCGTGGGGAGATCGGCGTGGGTCGCGGCAAAGCCGCGCAGGGCGTGCAGCGCGTCTCGCATCCGCCCAAGGAGCAGCCGGCAGGCATCCCGCAACACGATGAGGTCGGCATTGTCCGTCACGAAGCAGCTGGTGGCGCCGAGGTGGAGGTGAGCGCGCGCGTCCGGGGCCTGATCGCCGAAATGATGGATATGGGCCATCACGTCGTGCCGGAGGCGTTGCTCGTGCGTGCGCACCGCGGCAAGGTCGGTGTCGTCGAGATGCGCGCGCATCGCGGCCACCGCCGCCTCCGGAATCGCGACGCCCAGATCACGCTCCGCCTCGGCAAGGGCCAACCACAACCGCCGCCAGAGACCCGCGCGATGCTGCGCGCTCCACAGCGCCTGCATCGTGGGCGACGCGTACCGCGTCCCGAGCGGGGACGTGTAGCGGCCAATCGGCGTGGTCATCGCACGTAGAAGTCGGAGAACCCCACTCGACCCTCACGCTCGAAGAAGATCCGCATGGCCCCGCGGCCCCGCGCGCCCCCGATGAGCCGCTCGACATCCTCGGCGCTGGCCACGGCCCCCTGATTGATCTGTCGAATGACATCCCCCGTTCGCAAGCCCGTCTGCCGGGCAGTGGCCTCGGGGATCTCGTAGATGAGCGCCCCCGCCTCGCTGCGCACGCCGCGCTCCTGCCGGATGGCCGGCGTCAGGGTCACGAGGCGCAGCCCACCGAGAATATCCACCTTCTCCGCCGTTGCCGTGGGCAGATCTTCCACCTGGACGCGGACGGCGCGCGGGCGCCCATCGCGCGCCACCCGCAGAGGCACGGTGTCCCCCGGCCCGATGTCCAGCTTCACCGCTTCCCAATCGAGAAACGTCCGGAGTGGGCGCCCGTCGGCCTCCACGAGCACGTCGCCCGCGCGGATCCCCGCGCGCCACGCCGGGCTCTGCTCCGTCACGCCCAGGACCGCGAGGCCGCCACGCTGCTTCCAGCTCCGCATGGCGTCGGCCCCGGCCACGTCCACACCAACCCACGCGCGCCGCACCGCCCCGTGCGCCGACAGCTCTCCCGCCACCCGCATCGCGCGATCGATGGGAATGGCAAACCCGATTCCCTCCGACCCGCCGGAGCGGGACAAGATGGAACTATTGACGCCCACGACCTCGCCGAGGGCGTTCACCAGCGGTCCACCGCTGTTGCCCGGATTGATGGCGGCGTCGGTCTGAATCATGTCCACGTATACGCCAGACTGCTCGCCCGACGGCAGGAGGTTGCGGCCGACGCCGCTCACCACGCCGGCGGTCACCGTGGGCTCTGCGTTGCCAAACAGGTAGCCGAACGGATTGCCGATCGCGATGACCCATTCGCCGATGACGAGCGTCCGCGAAGTGCCCAGCGGAACCGTCGGGAGATCGGTGCCCTCGATCCGCAGCACGGCGATGTCGGTGAGCGGGTCCTCGCCGAGCA
>JAOUDR010000162.1 GCA_029859185.1 Gemmatimonadota bacterium | reverse complement strand
GGGCAGGAGAATGGCTGAGTGAGGCTTGCGTACGCGTGGCCCGCAGTACACCGTCAAGTCGATCCCTCGATCCCTCGATCGGTCGATAGCGAACCACAAAGGACCTGACATGCGACTGCGCTGGGTGGCTGGGTTGGGGGTGCTCGGGGCTGTCACGGGAGGGCAGGCGGTGGAGGCACAGGACGCGGCTCGCCGGAGCGCCCGGGAACTCGGGGTCATCGTCGGTGTGCTGCCGCCGGGCGCGCACAACGCCATCACGGATGTCGCGGGCGTTCGCGTGGGGCACACGACCGTCGTGGAGGGCGACGCCATCAACACGGGCGTCACCGCCGTCCTGGCGCATGGCGGCAACCCGTTCCGCCAGAAGGTCCCCGGCGCCATCGTGGTCGGGAATGGGTTCGGCAAGCTGATGGGCAGCACGCAAGTCCAGGAACTCGGCGAGATCGAGTCGCCGATTCTGCTCACCTGTACCCTCTGCGTGCCGCGGGTGGCGGACGCCGCGCTCAGCTACCTGCTCGGCCTGCCGGGCAACGAGCGCGTGCGGTCCATCAACGTGGTGGTGGGTGAGACCAACGACGGCGGGTTGAACGACATTCGGCGTCGGCCGGTGACCGAGGCCCACGTCCTGGCCGCGATTGCCGCCGCGGATTCGGGCCCGGTGACACAGGGAAGCGTAGGTGCCGGCCGAGGCACGATCGCGTTCGGATGGAAAGGCGGCATCGGCACGTCGAGCCGCCGCCTGCCGCCGGCGTTGGGCGGCTGGACCGTCGGTGTGCTCGTCCAGACCAATTTCGGCGGGATTCTCACGATCAACGGCGCCCCGGTGGGGCAGGAACTGGGGCAGTACTACTTGAAGGGGGAGATTGGTGGTAGGGATGGAGGAGGAGAGGGAGGAGAGGGAGGAGAGGGAGGAGTGGCAGATGGGTCGATCATGATCGTCGTGGCGACGGATGCGCCGATCGACCATCGGAACCTCGAGCGCCTGGGGCGGCGCGCGCTGGCGGGGCTCGCCCGGACGGGTTCCTCGATGACGAATGGATCTGGTGACTACGTGATCGCCTTCTCGACGGTGCCGGTGGCCGATCTGGCGGCCCGCGGGCCGGTCGGCAACGACGCCATGAGCCCGTTGTTCGAGGGGGTCATCGAAGCCACCGAGGAGGCGATATATAATTCGCTGTTCCTCGCGACCTCGGTCCGTGGGACCTCCCGCACGGTCGAAGCGCTGCCGCTCGCCGCGACCCTCGACGTGCTGCGCCGGTACGGAGCCATTCGCCCATGAGACTGTCGAAGAACCTCGAGTACCTGAAGCCGTCCGAGACGCTGGCCATCAGCCACGCGGCCCAGCAGCGCCGCTCGGCGGGTGAGGACGTGGTGGATCTTTCCGCCGGCGAACCGGACTTCGACACCCCGCGGATTGCGGCGGAGGCCGGAATCCGGTCGATTCAGCAGGGCAAGACCCACTACCCTCCCAACCAGGGACTCCTCGATCTGCGCGCGGCGGCCGCCCGGCACTTTTCGCTCCTGTCGGGTGGGCGACCGGTCAATGCCGATCACATCGTGGTGTCGAGCGGAGCCAAGCAGTCACTGTTCAATACGTGCTTTGTGCTCTTCGGGTCGGGCGACAAGGTGCTCGTCCCGGCCCCGTACTGGGTGTCGTATCCCCAGATGCTCCGGTTCGCGCGCGCCGAGCCGGTGATCGTGCCGGGTGCTCCCGAGTGGAGCATGAAGGTGAGCGTCGAGGACCTCGAGCGTGAACGGGATAGCCTGACACGCGGGCTGCTGTTCTCGTCTCCCTGCAATCCCACCGGTGCCGTGTACACGCGGGCGGAGCTCAAAGCCATCGCCGAGTGGGCCCACAAGCATGAGATCTGGATGATCTCCGACGAGATCTACCGGCGCATCCACTACGGACCCGGCCCGGCGCCGTCGGTGCTGGATCTCCCCGACGAGTTGCTCGAGCGCGTCGTGATGATCTCGGGGGTGAGCAAGGCGTACGCGATGACCGGCTGGCGCATCGGCCTCGCGCTCGCGCCCGGGCCGGTGGCCAAGGCGATGGCGGGGTTGCAGTCCCACACCACCAGCGGTGCGGCGCAGGCGTCCCAGTGGGCCGCGGTGGCCGCGTTCGGGGATGATCGGATCGAGCAGGACGTCGATCGGATGGTGGAGGCGTTTCGCGGTCGGCGCGATCTTGTGGAGGCGTATTTCCGCAAGGAGATGGCGGGCGTCGAGTTCGTGGATCCCGTCGGGGCGTTCTACTTCTTCTTCCGTGTGGATCACCTCTTCGGGCAGGAGATCACCACGGCCGCGGGGTTCTGTGAGCGCCTGATCAACCGGGAGGGCGTGGCGTTGGTGCCGGGTGACGCGTTTGGAGATACGCGGTGGGTACGACTCAGCTATGCCGCGTCGGAAGAGGAGCTCAACCGCGCCCTCGAGCGCATCGCCCGCTGCATGCGGAGTCTGTGACATGATCCGAGCCACCAGTACACCGACCGACCGCCCGCTGCCGGCGTTTCCCTTCCGTTGGGATACCGAGACGGAGATCCTGTCCGGGCGACAGAAGGTCACGGCGGACGCGGAGGGCTTCACGGGTTCCTGGGAGCTGGAGAACTCCACCGGAGCGGTGATCCTGCTCGAGACCGAGCGGGGAGTGCTCTGCGGTGTCGAGGTCGTGGTGTGGCCAGATGTGGAGCGCGCCACGCTCGTGGCGCCACACGACGCGCCGGCCGGCCGCGTCCGGCTCGAGCCGCCGGCCGGGGAGACCACGGGCGTCCTCGAGGTCGACACGCCAATCAGCGGCGCGGCGAACGCATCCGAGACGCTCGTGCATCTGCGGTTTGGTCCTGGCCGAGCCCGGTCGGTCCGGATCGCGGGCAATGTGGTCGTCGATCTCGACGCCGACGGACACCTCGCCGGCATCTGGCTCCAGGACCTTCCGCTCTTCCCGCAGGAGGAATGACGGCGGAGCCGTCGCCCCTCGCCGAATACCTCGCGGCGCACTTCGCTCCGGAGGACGCCGCGCTCGCCGCCGTGCGGACCGGTCACCGGGACGCCGATCTCCCCACCATCCATATCTCGGCGGCGGAGGGCGCGATCCTCCAGATGCTGATCCGGCTGCTCGGGGCCCGTCGGGTGCTCGAAGTCGGGACGCTGGGCGGGTACAGCGGGATCTGGCTGGCGCGCGGGCTGGCCCCCGGCGGGCGGTTGATCACGATCGAGGGCGACGAGGGGCACGCGGCGCACGCGCGGGCGGCGTTCGAGCGGGCGGGCGTGGCCGACCGCGTGGACCTCCGCTGCGGCGAGGCGCGCGATACGATGGCGAGTCTCGACGGTCCATTCGATGCCATCTTCCTCGATGCCGACAAGGCGCCACTGCCGGAGTACCTCGATCTGTCCCTGCGGCTCCTGCGGGTGGGCGGTCTGCTCCTCTGTGACAACACCTTCATGGACGGACGCATCGCGGATCCCGACGCCGACGGCGCCGACCTGCGCGGCATGCGCGAGTTCAACCGACGCATGGCGGCCGACCGGCGGTTCACCACGGCGGTGATCCCGGTCCGGGACGGCCTGCTGGCCGCCGTTCGGGTGGCGCCCTGACGACCCGCGCGCGGCTCCGGTCCGCGCTCACGGCCGCAGGTGGCATGCCGGCCCGCGGCACGGCCATCCAGGGAGCGCCCCAACCGGTCCAGCGACCGTTCGCCAGCGCGCGGGTGGCGGAGGGGAAGCGGGTTCGCGCCCTGCCGGTTGGTCGGGCCGAGCCGGCCCCGGACGGGGTGGGATTCGCCGACGGCATCCAGCGCTGGGGCGTCGAAGGGCACTTCGGGATCGTGCCGGTGGCGCGGGCGCAGGTGGCGGCGGGCGTACTCGTGCGCTCGGAAGGAGCGCTCCGGTGCGCCGTGCGGCGGGTCGAGGAGTTTCTGGTGGTACCTGCGGGGCGTCTCGCCCCGGGCGAGCGGCAGGCGCTCGATGACGTGGGGTTCCCGATCTTCGAAGCGGACGGGGATCCGCGGCCCCATCCCTTTCTCGACCGGTGGGCGGCGGCCCAAGTGGTCGAGCGGCGACGGGAGGCGCTCGAGCGGGAGGTGTGCCGGGACTTCCTCGCGATGCCCCAAACAGCGGTACTGATCGTCGACGGCGGGCTCGCCGGCCTGCGCGGGGTGGCCGGAGCGGATCGTGCGGTCGGTGTGATCAAGAAGCACGAGACGCAGTTCCTCGAGGGGGCGGATCTGGAGGTGGCCCTCACGGCCCCGGAGGGCAGCCGATCAAGCGTCTTCGCGCGTGAGCTGGGGGACGGCACGACCATCCTCTCGTGGTACCTTAGACTCTGGCCGTGGCGAGACGAGGATCTCCTGCATGGCCTCACCCGGGTGGAGCGGATCGCCGCCGACGGGGTAGTGGAGGACGCGGATCGGGTGAGCCGGTGGTTGCTGGCGGAACGGGCGCCCATCGCGGGACGGGATTCCCGTTGGGACCGGCTCCTGTATCCGCTCCACGAAGTCGAGACCGTGCTCCGTGCCCAGGCGGGAGGTTGGCTGTGACCGCAGCGCCGAAAGATCCGATCGGACGCGTCGTTGCCACTGAGGCCCTCCCGGCAAGCCCGCACCAGTTCCACTTCTGGACGGCGGTGGAGGCGCCCGTCGGCATCGGCGCCATCGTCAGGGTGGACGGGACCGGTCGCACGGTCTACGCGGTGGTGACGGACGGCCGCGCGTACTCCGATCTGCTCACGCCGCTCCACGAGGTCGTGGCCAGCGACGGCAATCCGGCAACGCCGCCGCCACCGTCCCGCCGTGCGGAGATCCGACTCTGGACCGCGGCGGTACTCCGTCAGGATCCTCCCGAGCCCATGCAACCGGTTCCCCTGGCCGCCGTGCACGTGGCGGACGCCACGGACGTGGAGGTGGCGCTGCGGATGGACACGTACGCGCGGGGTGAGGAACGCACGGCCATCCCCATCGGGCTCTATGCCGCGGGCGGGACGCGGGCGCCGGTGTTCGTCGACGCGGACTTCCTGCTTGGCCCGGAGTCGGCGCATCTCAGCATCTCCGGCGTGTCGGGCCTCGCGACGAAGACGAGCGCCGTGATGTTCCTACTGAGCGCCATCTTCCAGCACTTCCCCGCGCGGAAGGGCAGCGTGGCGGCCGTCTGCTTCAACGTGAAGGGCCCGGACCTCGCCTTCCTCGACCTGCCGAGCGAGCTGCCGGTCGAGGACACGGACATGTATGCCGAGCTGGCCATCCGGCCGGAGCCGTTCGCGCACGTGCGGTACTTCGCGCCGTTCAAGCCGGACGGGGTCAACCTCAACACCCTGCGGACCCACCCCGATCTCGTGGACGGGGTCGAGCCCCTCGTCTGGGGGCTGCGCGAGGTCCTCGACTACGCCGAGGTGCTGCTCAACCGGGACGATATCGACGCCAAGGCGGACGCGTTCCTCGATTTCCTGGCGGATCGGGTGGTGGGTCGACCGTTCGTTGACGAGTGGGGCAACCACCATCTGGTCGAGAGCTTCGCGGGACTCGAAGGCCTGTTCCGCGCCATCTTCGACGGCCTCGAGCAGGCAGGTGGGCGGGACATGTGGCGCACCCATCACCTGGCCACGATCCGGAAGGTGCGCAACCGCTTGATGAACGTCTCCACCCGGTGCAAGGGGCTCGTGACGGACGAAGCAACCGGCAACGATCTTCCGTTCGGCGCGTTTGGAGACCGCACCGTCTATGTCGTGGATGTGGCTGGGCTGGATCAGCTCGGCCAGGATCTCGTGTTCACCCGGGTCGTCTCGAAGCTGCGCGAGCACCTCGAGCGCCGCGATCTCGGCGTGGACAACGTGATCGTGTTCGTGGACGAGTTGAACAAATACGCGCCGGCGGACGGACCCGAGACGTACGTGCGCAAGATGCTGCTCGACATTTCGGAGCGGGGCCGCTATCTCGGACTCGTGCTGTTCGGGGCGCAGCAGTTCCGGTCCCAGGTGCACCGGCGGGTGGTCGGCAACGCCAGTACGACCGTGTACGGGCGGATGGACGGGGACGAGCTGGCGACGCCGGGCTATCAGACCCTCTCGGCGGCCACGAAGGGGAAGCTCGCCACCTTGCCCAAGGGGGAGTTGATGATCCGGCACCCGCACTTCACGCAGCCGGTGTTCCTCCGGTTTCCCCGTCCCGCCGCGCTTGCCGGCCGACAGGGAGTGGAGCGGTTTCCGCCGGCCGCGGAGCTACCGTTTGCCGACGCGGTGGTGCGCCAGTTGGTCGCGCTCGATCGGCGCGTGGCGCCGCCACGCGTGAAGGACCTCATTGCGGGTCGTCGAGAGGAGGACGTACGGCGGGCCCTGCTGGCCACACGGCGCGCCCGGCCGGCGGACGTCCTGGCGTACTTCACGGCACGGCTGGGCAGGGCCGTGCCGCGCGATGCGGGCGCGGACACGGCGCCCACGGTGACCCCGCTGCGCACGGTGGAGGATCCCTATGCCCCGGCATAACCTGCTGGTCGCCCTCCTGCT
>JAOUDR010000161.1 GCA_029859185.1 Gemmatimonadota bacterium | reverse complement strand
GCGGCAACGTGTCGCCGGGGAACGGGATGTATCGCTCCACGGATGCCGGCAGGACGTGGGCCGCCGCTGGCCTCGCCGATGCGGGGCAGATCGGCGCGATCGTGGTGCACCCCACGAATCCCGACGTCGTGTATGCCGCGGTTCTCGGCCACATCTTCGGCCCCAACGAGCAGCGCGGCGTGTTTCGCTCGACCGACGGGGGCGCCACCTGGACGCGCGTGCTGTATCGCGACGCCAACAGCGGCGCCATCGAGGTCGTGATGGATCCCGGCAACCCGCGGATCCTCTACGCGGCGCTGTGGCAGGCACGACGCTACCCGTGGGGGTTCGAGAGCGGCGGTCCCGGGAGCGGGATCTTCAAGTCCACCAACGCGGGCGACACGTGGACGGAGATCACCCGCAACCCCGGCCTGCCCGACAGCGGTGTGGTGGGGAAGGTGGGGATCGCCGTCTCACCGGCGAACCCGGATCGCGTGTGGGCCATCGTCGAGCACGATCAGGGGGGCGTGTTCCAATCAAATGATGGTGGCGCCACCTGGACCCAGGTGAACGACGAGCGGCGTCTGCGGCAGCGCGCCTGGTACTACACGCACATCCATGCGGATCCCAAGGACGTCGAGACGATGTACGTCCTCAACACGGGGTTCTACCGCTCCGTGGACGGCGGGCGGACGTACAACGCGATCCGCGTCCCGCACGGCGACAACCACGGACTGTGGATTGCGCCGAACGACCCGCTGCGCATGGTGAACAGCAACGACGGCGGCGCCAACGTGTCGTTCAATGGCGGCGTCACGTGGACGGGACAGGACAACCAGCCCACGGCCCAGCTGTATCACGCCTTCACCACGAATCACTTCCCGTACTACGTCTGTGGCGGACAGCAGGACAACAGCACGATCTGCGTACCGAGTCGCACGTCATCGGGCGGCATCACGACCGCCGACTACTACGTGGTCGGTGGCTGCGAGAGCGGCTATGTGGCGGCCCGTCCCGACAAGCCGGATGTGTCGTACGCCGGCTGCTACGGCGGCTCGCTCGACCGTCACGACCGCGCGACCGGCCAGGAGCGCAGTATCTCCGTCTGGCCGGACAACCCCATGGGGTGGGGGGCCGCGGAGCTCAAGTACCGGTTCCAATGGACCTACCCGATCGTGATCTCACCGCACGACCCGAACGTGCTGTACGTGACCTCGCAGCACGTCCATCGCACGACCAACGAGGGCCAGTCGTGGGAGACGATCAGCCCGGACCTGACGCGGAACGACAAGTCCAAGCAGGACGCGTCGGGTGGCCCGATCACGAAGGACAACACGTCGGTGGAGTACTACGCGACCGTGTTCACGTTCGCGCCGTCCCCGAAAGATCCGCAGGTATTGTGGGCGGGGTCGGATGACGGCCTGGTGCACGTCACGCGCGACGGCGGGGCCACCTGGACCAACGTCACGCCCAAGGATCTGCCCGAGTGGGCGCTGATCTCGATCATCGATGCGTCACCGCACGATGCTGGCACGGCGTTCGTCGCGGCCACGCGCTACAAGCTCGACGACTTCGCCCCCTATCTCTACAAGACGTCCGACTACGGCCGCACGTGGACCAAGATCGTGACCGGGATTCCGGCGGGGCACTTTACGCGCACCATCCGCCAGGATACCGAACGCGCCAACCTGCTGTATGCGGGCGGCGAGTTCGGCACCTACGTCTCGTTCGACGCCGGTGCCCACTGGCAGTCGCTGCAGCTGAACCTGCCGGTCGTGCCGATCCACGATCTCGTCGTGAAAGAGTCCGACCTGGTGCTCGCGACCCACGGGCGCTCGTTCTGGATCCTCGACGATCTGACGCCGCTCCGCGAGTTGGCGGCCGGCACGGTCGCCGGCGATCGGCACCTGTTCACGCCGCGTCCCGCCTACCGGATGGGCGGCGGTGGATTCGGAGGTGGTGGGGCCGCCGGTGTCGGGCAGAATCCCCCAACCGGTGTCGTGGCCTACTTCTACCTGAAGGACGTGCCGACCGACCCGGTGAAGCTGGAGGTGCTCGAGGCGGATGGCGACGTGATCAAGACGTTCTCCAGCAAGGCGGGGCCGCGCGGCGACCAGCTCGAGGTGACGGCCGGCATGAACCGCTTCGTGTGGAACCTGCGGTATCCCGACGCCAGCCGATTCGACGGCATGATCTTCTGGGCCGGCGGCACGCAGGGCCCGACGGCCCCGCCGGGCACCTATCAGCTGCGGCTGACTGCCGGCGAGTGGTCCGCCACCCAGTCGGTGACCCTGCTCAAGGACCCGCGGACCTCCGCCACGCAGGCGGATCTCGACGAGCAGTTCGCGTTCCTGATCCGGATCCGCGATCGGGTGACGGAGGCCAACGACGCCGTCACCAAGATTCGCGGTCTGCGCCGTGACATCGACGGCGCGTTGCAGCGCCTCGGTAGCGCGGGCGACGATGTGCCGAAGGCGGCCGCGGATTCGGTTCGGGCGCTCGCCAAGACCATCAAGACCGAGCTGACCGTAGCCGAGGAAGCCATCTACCAGACCAAGAACCGGAGCAACCAGGATCCGCTGAACTTCCCGATTCGGCTGAACAACAAGATCGCGGCGCTGGCGGGTGTGGTCGGGCGGGCGGACGCGAAGCCCACCGACCAGGCGCGCGCCGTGTTCGACGAGCTGTCAGCGGCGCTGCAGCTGGAGCTCGACCGGATGGCCGTCGTCGTGCGGGATCGCATTCCGGCGTTCAATGCGGCGGTTGCGGGGCTGAATCTGCCGGCGGTGGGAGTCAAATAGGCGGTCAGGCGGTCAGGCGGTCAGGCGGATAGGCGGTCGGAGGATCAAGAGGTCGCCCTTGCCCGCCTGACCGCCTACCCTCCTAACCGCCTATGTTATCTTCCTCCCATGTCCGAACTCCAAACCTACACCGCGTCAGGATCCGATCGGATTCGGCGGTTCGTCGTCGAGGCGTCGGAATCGTTGGCCGGGCCCGGTCGGCATCGATTTGCGACGGCCGAGGAAGCCGAGGGCGTGCCGGTGGCGGCGGCCGCCATGGGCGTGCCCGGCGTGCAGGAAGTCATCATCGAGGACAATGCGGTCGTGGTGCTGCGTCGCGAGGACGTCGCGTGGGAGATGCTCGAGGACCGTATCACCTATGCCATTGGGACGGCGCTGGGTCTCGATCAGGCAACCCCGGGTGAGGTGGGCGGTACGACGCTTCCGGACGACGAGATCTTCGACCTCGTGGAGCGGGTTTTCGAGCGCGACATCAATCCGACCGTGGCGAAGCATGGCGGGAAAGTCGATCTGATCGATGTCCAGGACGCAACCGTCATCGTGCGCATGATGGGTGGGTGCCAGGGGTGCGGGATGGCCAACGTGACCCTGCGTCAGGGCATCGAAGCCCAGCTCCGCCGTCTGATTCCGGGACTTCAGGGCATTCGGGATATCACGGATCACGCGGCGGGAACGGATCCGTATTTCCGTTAGCCGATGGCCGATGGCCGATGGCCGATAGCCGAACTGCCGACCGGCATCGGGGTGGATTGGCGGGCGAACGCCGGAATACTCATCGGAGCAATCGGCAATCGGCAATCGGCAAACGGCCAACGGTAAACGGCAAACGCCCCGGCTTGATTCCCCCGCCCGCCCGGACTAGTCTTCCGTGCTCGCAAAAACCATCGCCCTGGTGGTGAAATCTGGTAGACACGCTGTCTTGAGGGGGCAGTGCCGCAAGGCGTCCCGGTTCGAATCCGGGCCAGGGCATCCGGCCACCGTAGCTCAGCGGTAGAGCTCTCGATTCGTAATCGAGTGGTCGTCGGTTCGATTCCGACCGGTGGCTCTTACGTGACAACGACTTAGGGGAGACAGGGGGCTCGGCGGGGTGGTTTGGGGGCGCGTCGAGCGCCGCGGCGACCGCCACCAACACGTCGGGCCGCTCCTTCACGTACACCTTCGCCTGCTTCAGATCACGGTCCCCGACGAACTGCAGCGCGTGCACGAGGTTCCCCGTCCGCGCCACGATCTCCGTCACGACCATACGCCGAAAGCCATGGGCCGCGCGATAGGCGTGGTGCTCAACGCCAGCCCGCTTCTCTGCCTCGCGCAGCATCCGCCAGAACGCCTGCACCTTGTACGGCTCGAGCCCGTCCTGATGGCTCGAGTAGAACACCCACGGCCCTGCATACCCGTTCCGCTCCCGCCACGAGCGCGCGACCGTGAGGACGTGCGCGGTCTCTGCGCGGATCGGCTGCTGCCACGTGCGGCCCGTCTTGTCCGTCGCCGCAGGCCAGGTGAACAGGTCCTCCCCCACATCGGTGATCCCCCACCAGTTGGGGATCCCGTCCACCAGCACCCCCTCGTCCCATGCCACCAGGCTCCAGGTATCACAGTATTGCGCCACCGCCTCATGTTTCGTCGGATCGGCGAGTTCGCGCCGGAGATCCGATCGCGACGCCTTCAGCTCGTAGCCGTCGAGGGTAAGCCCCTTGGAAGGCCAGACGCTGAGCGCCAGCATGTCCGCCCATCGCTGGGTGGCCGCCCAGCCGGTGCCCGGCGCCACCTCCTCGATCACGACATGCGAGAGGATGCCGTTCCGCTCCGCTGGATAACTCTGCCGAAGCAGGTCCACCATCATCACGGTCCGCTCGACGGCATCAATCCGCGTCTGCCGACGGCTCATGACCCAGGCTCCAACGTGAGTACCCGTGACGCCTGCGCCGGGACTTCCTCCACCCGCCAGCCCGCTTGTAGCAACGCACCGACCACCGCGGCCGCGGGCACCGACTCCCAACCGACCAGGTTGCCGGCGCGCTTCACCCCACGGAGCACCTGGAGCCCCGCCGCGGCCAGGGCGGCGTCCAATCGGATCGCGAGGGCGGTTTGCTCAGCGCCGTTCATCCTAGGCTCGTAGCTTTCCCGGCATGGCGTTCCGTGAGATCCCCGTCGACCAGGGACTGTTCAACGAGCTCGTCAGCTCCAACTCGACGCGAGTCCTGGCTCGAGGGTCGTGGCTGCCACACATCGCCCAGATGCCGGACGTGCTCCAGGTCTGGGGATGGTCCGACACGTCCACAAAGGCGGCGCAGCGAGTGATCCGGAGCCTTGGGCCGAACAGTTCGGGGTTCAAGCAAGATGAGTGGTGCCTGGTGAAGCGCCGAGACGGTAGCGTTGTCGCGACGGGGCCTTACAAGGACGTCGACGGCGATCACCACACCGACACACTGCACGGCTGGCCGATCCGTCGCTCCGATTCCGCGCAATCCTGAAGTCACGCGGCGGCCTGTTCCAACGCCCGGAGAACCTCCACGCCGTCCCGCTGCACCAAACAGCCGAGATGCCGGAGGAGTCCCTTCGCCCGCTCGACGCCCCCGTGGAGGTACGTCTCGCCGTGCTGCGCTTCACAGAGCGCCTTGTAATCAGCCGCGATCAACGCGGATTCAATGATCATGAAACTGGCATGAAATTGACTACAAGCCAAGCCTCTTACTTCCCAGAAAAGACGCGGGTTCTTCGGTGTCTGTTCGCACCCCCTACTACCTCCGGTAGCTTGACAGTCCTCCACCAGGGTTGAGCATTGGAGTCCCAGCACGCCCAGCTCGGGAGGAGTGGACGGTTGGCCTGAATCCACCGGCCCCTGACGGGGGTGCGCCATGTCCCTTCCCCGTATTCCTCTGGCCGCTGCCGTCGCGGCCACCGTTCTCGCACTCGGGTGTTCGGAGTCGCCGACGGACACCCTGCGCCGGCGGGTCCTGCAGCCCCGGGTGTCCTCCTCGGCCCGCGAAGTCCCACCCCATCCCGACGAGTATCTCGCCAAGATGGCGGACCGGATCCCGGGGTATGCCGGGTTCTATGTGCGCGACGGCACACTGGTCTTGCGGGTCAAGGGGGGCGTCGTCGACGCCGCGAGAGCCACCGCGGTGCGGCAAGCCCTACGCGCCGACCCCGACGCGGGCCGGTTTCAGCACCTGACGCGTCTCCTCGACGAAGCGCCCGTGCAGTTCGAGCCCTCGCGCTACGATGCCCGCGAGCTGTGGGGCTTCAGGGTCCTCGCGTCGCAGAGGGTCTTCAGGAACGGCGTTCACCGACTCGACTTGGATGAGACCAGAGGCGTGATCCGCCTCGGGATCGCCAGCGCCGGCGACATGGAGGAGGTTGCTGCTCGGGTAGCGGCTGCGGGCATTCCCAGCGACGCCGTCGTGATTGGAAGTGCGGGCGCGTAGCACCCGGCAAGCCACCCTGCGCGACAGCCTCCGACCGGTAGCTGGGGGCATGCAGATCGAGGTGGATGACAATGGTGAATGCACCTTGACCGTGAACGCCTTCATGCCCGAATCCGAGGCGTGGGGCTTCATCACGGCCTCGCATTGCACCAGCGAGTTCGGGGGGGCCTACGGGGAGGCCGCCTATAAGAACACCGAAGGCTATGGCAAGGTCATCGGCTGGGAGATCCTGGATATGGAGTTGTTCCCCACAGGGACACAGACGTGCCCATCCAGCGCGGGGAGACTCGGTTGTCGGTACACGGATGCCGCGTTCTTCGTCTATCAGTCCAACAGCTATCCCGACAGCATGACGATCGCACGGACGACGA
>JAOUDR010000160.1 GCA_029859185.1 Gemmatimonadota bacterium | reverse complement strand
CCGCAGACGTTGCCGCCCGTCTCCACGCCTCCGAAGACCTGTGGGTTGGAGTTCCCCCGGTTGTTGTGATTCAGGAGGTTGTTCGCGTACCCCGAGACGAGCCTCGGTATGCACCCGCCCGGCGCGCAGTTGGCGAGGTAGAGCCCGTAGCTCGCGCTGAAGGTCACCGTGTTCTCGACCACGGTGCATCCCGTTTCACAGCGGATGCCGTGCGTCGCGCTCCACGAGACGACGTTGCCGCGGGCGGCGCCGCCATAGCGGAGGAAGATCCCTTCGTGCGTGTAGGTGATGACATTGCCGAACACGTCGCCGCCACCGTAAATGCCGACAGACGCCGCGTACTTGATGGCGTTATTCGCAATCGACCCGGTCGCGTAGATCGCGAAGCCGCCGCAGTTGAGAAGCTGGAGGTGTTCGACCCTCGCCTGGCCGGAGAGTTCCACGCAGCTGCCCCCCATGCCTCGAATGGTGCCGTTGCGGACCGTCGCGACGTATTCCTGCGGGCCGCTCGTCGTGCGCGTGGAGAACACGCCTCTGCCCGTCCCCCCGGTGGGAGTGCACGTGACGGGGCCCATGAAGCCTCCCGGTAGGGTGTAGGCGCAGCTCACCGGGCCCGCGATCTCGAAGCCACCGAGGTCGACGTGCGCGCTGGGCGTATCGACGATCTGGATGCCGTCGGTGTTCGCATCCGGCACCGTGAGGTTCCCAGTCAACACGTAGCTACCTGACTGGCTGATCGTCACCGGAAAGCCCGGCGCGTCCCCAGGCGTCACGCCCCCAGCGAGCGCCGCGGCCTGGTTGATGCCAATCACACCTTGGGCCCGGGCCGGGCCCGCGAGCAGCGCAGTCGCGAGGCCCAGGACCAGGGCCTCGATCAGGGCCAACTTGCGCCGATGAATTCCCTCCATGTCGAGCCTCCTTCGTTGGTGCGTGGTGTTCGGGCAGCGGACGCTCGCGACGAGCCTTCACGCGAGCTCTCAACCAGGCGAATGGGCGGCCGCTCCCCGATGATCGCGGGTCCGCCCCCTCGAGGAGGCAGGCCAGTCGGTGGCGCAGCGGACCGAGGTTGCGCATCGGCCTGTCTCCGGTAGAGCTGACCCCCCTCCTCGGACACCAGGTTACCAACGGTTTCGCCCGCGAGTCCCGCGACAACGACAACCGCGAGCACTGCGGCTATGGCCACAAGGATGCCTCCGAAGGAGGCTATGTCGGGCGTTTCCCAGCTTCCGATCGACTTCAGTTGGCGTCCGCCTAACGCCCTGCGCTTCAGCTGCGGGGGCCTGCCGAAGCCGCCGCCGACCAACGTCAGAAAAGATAACCTGCGGCGGCTGAGGCGCTGAGGCCCCCGGCAGCTGCAAGCGCGTGTTATGCGGCACTCTACGTAATTCTATAGTAAACGAAGGCGAATGCTGTGACGTGAAGAAGAAGCGGACCTCCTTTTGCTAGCCTAGGTGCGGTCCCCCGAGGGCACCGGTACGCCGCGTCCGCTGACCAGGCGGAGCCAGGTGTAACCGGCGATGCCGGCGATTAGCGGACTGATCAGGACCGTGAGCTTCGAGGCACTCTCCATCTCCGCGTTCCCGGCAAACGCGAGATTGGTGATGAAGATGGACATCGTGAAGCCGATGCCGCCCAGCAGCCCTGCTCCCGCCACATGAGACCAGATCATGCCAGACGGCAGGCGGCATGCCCCGCTCGCGACGCCCGCGAAGGCCAGCGCCGTCACGCCGATGGGCTACCCGAGCGCGAGCCCTAAGATGATGCCAAGGCTGTTCGGCTCACTCAGGTGCTCCATCCAGCCCGACGCGACCGTGACGCCCGTATTGGCCAGCGCGAAGACCGGCAGGATGGCGTACGCGACCGGCTTCCGCGACCAGAGCTCGAGCCGGTGGGAGGGTGAGGAGCGATCACCTTCCCTGATGGAGTACGGAATCGCAAAGGCAAGCGCGACGCCGGTCAGCGTCGCGTGGATGCCCGACCGGAGCAACAGCACCCACATGAGGACGCCCCCGACGCCATAGGGCCAGAGCGACATCACACCGAATCGGCGATTCAGCACCAGCAGGAGCACCCACACGGTCACCGCGCCAGCGAGGCACGCCAGGGCCAGATCCACGGTATAGAATGCGGCGATGACGGTGATGGCGCCCAGGTCGTCCGCAATGGCGAACGCCACGACAAAGACCTTGAGGGCGGCGGGGAGCCTGGAGCCCAGCACGGCGAGCACCGCCAGCGCGAACGCGATGTCGGTCGCCATGGGGATGCCCACACCAAACTGCGCCGGCGACCGGACGTTCAGGAGGTAGTGGACCCCGGCCGGGACGACCATCCCGCCCAGGGCCGCCAGCGCGGGCAGGAGGGCCCGTCGCGGGTCCGAGAGCTCCCCGCTGTAGAGCTCGCGCTCCAACTCCAGCCCGATCAGGAGAAAGAAGATCGCCATGAGCCCTTCGTTGATCCATTGCTCGATGCGCAACTCCCCAACCTGCGGTTCCCACAGGTGCACATAGCTCGTCCCGAACGGGGAGTTCGCAAGGACAAGCGAGATAGCGGTGCAGCCAATCAGGAGCACCCCGCTCGTCTTCTCTGAGTCGTGAAACTAGACGAAGGTGGCCGACAGTCGGCCCGAGTCAGTCTGCATGTCTCTCCGGTTTCAAGTCCTGCAGGGACTCTTCATTCACATATCGACTGGTACCTCTGTTGTGGGGCCTGCGGGAACCCCCGCCGGGGTGGCAGAAGACCCGAGCCATTCAGATCAGACCCTACCGCGCCGGTGCAACGGGCTGTTGCGCGCCTCCAGCTGGAACAACGCGAGGGCGTTCTCCGCAAAGATCTTCCTTTTGTCGCGCGCCGGAATCGCCAGTTCCTCCATGAAGTCGAGATACGACTCCATCGAGGCAATCGGCCAGTCGGTGCCGTAGAGCACCCGGTGAGGTTCCACGCCGTAGAGCAGCATGTCCTGCACCTGCCGCCGCATGTAGACCTCGAATCGGTCCTCGAAATCGCCGAGCGTGAGACCGGAGATATCAGTGTAGACGTTGGGGTTCTTGTAGACCACTTCCATGCAATCCCGAATCCATGGGTTCCCGATATGACAGATTACGAATCGTACGTCGGGATGGTCGACCGCGGCTTCGTCGACATGCAGGGGGTGGGCATACTTGAGCTTGCCTCGGGGAGAATAGGTGTCGCCGCTGTGGATCATGACCGGGATCTGGTGCTCAGCGGCGAACTGGTAGGCGGGCTCCCACCGGGCGTCGCTGGGATAGAACGGCTGGTACCCGGGGTAGAGCTTCAGGCCCCGCACTATGCCGGCCCGGACGTAGTCGGCGAGCTCTACCAGATCTTCCGGCCGGAAGCTGAAATAGTCGAGGCCGGCGACGACACGGAACTGGGGAAGATCCCTGATCGCCTCGACCACCTGGCGGGTAGAGGGCCGGCCCGGGGACACGACGTAAGAGGTGAGGATCATCGCGAGGTCCACCCGATTCCGCCGCATGGTGTGCTGGAGGAGGTCGAGGGAACGGTCGAGGACGAAGACGGTCTCGTCCTGGTAATTGTTGACATGCACGTGGCAATCGACGATCATCGCTTGTCCCGGTTCTTGTCGAGGATCGACGCGGCCCAGTCCCGTCCTCCCAGCCCGAATGCCAGGGCGATGGCAAGGCAGAGGCCTCCGAAAGCGAGCTGGAAGGCGGACGTGAGCAGGTTCACCCCTATGCCCAACTGCTCCAGCGCCAGCGCCGCCACGAATAGGAGCAGGGCGCCCTGCACCAACACGCCGGTGCTGGCGCCGCTCTTCATCCCGATGTTTCCAAGATAGGCTTCGACAAACCCCCGAATGAACCGCGCGACCACGGACCCGAAGACCAGGACCGCCAGGGCGACGACGGCGTTGGGCACGAACTGGGTGAGGCGTTCCATCAGCACGGGGCCCAGGGCGAGTCCAAGCACGCTGAGCACCGCCATTGTGAAGATGAGCAGCACGCTCCAGTAGAGGACCTGTCCCACCAGCGTCACCGCAGTGAACCGCACCCCACCCCGAACCAGGAAGTCGTCGACACCCGTGTCCTCCGCGGCGGCCTCGAGCCGGAGCAGCCGAAGCAGCTTTACCGCAACGCGCTGGACCCCGCGCGCCAGCAGCCAGCCGACGAGCAGCAGCACCACCGCCACCAGAAAGCGGGGCAGCCAGGCGACGACTTGGAGCCAGGAGTTCTGGAGCGACTGGAGAATCAGGGTGAATTCGTCACGCATGCGTACCTCCGACAGGAACCGGGAAAACGACCAGAAAGGACACCGCCTTGTGGATCCTCCGCATCAGTGGGCTGGCGGGGCTGCCAAGACCTTCAGTTTGATCTCGCCGACCGAACGCCGATTCGAGAGCCCTTGGAGATTCTGCCGGAATGCCGGGTCGGACAGCGGGCGGGCAATGCGGTAGAGACGGCGCCAGATCGTGTAGAGGAGCCGGCGAATCATTGTCGCGGAGAGCCGCCGGCGGCTACGGTCGCACGACTCGTAATAGAAGACCAGCGGAACCGGACCATCGCCCCGACGGAGCTGGGGTTGAAAGTATGGGAAGTCCAGGGCCAGCACTCGCTTCGCGCGTATCAAGGTCCGGAGCCAGGGGTTATCGCGACGAACCTCGCCGACCACGGCCTGCAATGGACGGCGGAGAATCTGGCGGGCGTCGCGCTCGAACAGGGTGCGGAGTCTCGCTCGGAGTTTTGGGCCGACTCCCAGCCGGCGGGCAGACCGCGCCACCGCTAGATATCCGATGACTCCCGTATTGACGTTGCCGAGGTAGCTGCCCGTGACTACGCCGATGACCCGTCCGGCCGCCTCGGCGATCACCAGATGCCACCGGAGGTCGGTCCAGAGCTTCCCTTGCCGCTCCCGCAGCGAATGGCGCCATTCGACACAACTGACCAGCTCCGCCTTGGGGAAAACGCGCCGGAGCAGGCGGTACCCCTTGGCGATGGCGGGATCGGCTGGGTCGACGATCTCGCGCACCACGGGCCGGCTCGGGACACTCATCGGGCTGTCACCGCGGGGCCGGGGTGCAGACCATCCATTCGAAACCTCCGTTGGCGTGTTGCAATTCGGGGCGTATCGTCGTTCGTCGGAACCTATCCGGGATGCCATGCCCGAGCAATCGCGATGAACCCAATCCGTAACCTGAAGCAGCGACTGGCACTGCGCGCGGAAACTGACGCGCAGAGCACGGTGCAACGAATCGCTGCGGGTGCCACGTTGAGCCCGGAGAATCTCTGGATGCTCGGGTCCTCGGCGGTGCTCGCCAGCATCGGCCTCGACCTGGGTTCTGCGGCGGTCGTGATTGGGGCCATGCTCATCTCGCCGCTGATGGGCCCGATCCTCGGAGTTGGACTCGGTGTTGGTGTCACTGATCGGGCACTGATTCAGGGATCGCTTCGAGAGCTGGGGTTGGCCACGGTCCTGGTGCTGGCAGTCAGCGGGTTGTACTTCCTGCTCTCGCCCCTAGCCAGCCCGACGACGGAGCTCCTCGCGCGCACCCGGCCGACCCTGCTAGATGTTGGCATCGCGTTTTTCGGCGGCATCGCCGGAATCGTGGCCGGCTCCCGCAAGCAGCCGAGCCTGGCGATCCCTGGAGTCGCCATCGCGACCGCGTTGATGCCCCCGCTCTGCACCGCGGGTTTCGGCCTGGCCACTGGCAACTGGCCGTTCTTCCTCGGCGCGTTTTACCTCTATGGGCTCAATGCGGTGTTCATCGCCCTCGCGACGTTCCTGATGGTGCGTCTCCTCCACTTTCCCCACCATGGAGAGGCGACGGACGAGGAGCGGCGGCGGGAGCGGCGCCTGGTCGTAGTGGTGACCGTGGTCGCGGCGCTTCCCAGTGCCTATTTCCTGTATGACGTCGCGCGGGGAGTGAGGGAGCAGCAGCGGATCACGACCTTCCTGGAGCGCGAGGTCGTGGCGCCGGGCCGGGCGGTGCCGCAGTGGGAACATCTTCATGGCGACGGGGGCGAGGTCCTCAAGATCTACAGTGCCGGCCGGCCGATCCAAGGGGCCGCAGTGGAGTCCCTCCAAGTCGCAGCACCCCGGTATCGGTTAGATGGCATGCGCCTGGAGTTGGTGCAAGGTGATATTGCTGCCGAGGACCTTCGCCGTTTTCGGGGCGAGGTTCAGCGGGAAATCCTCCGGGCCTCTTCGATAAGCTCGATGGCGCGGGATTCCGTCGCGCAGGACCGGCTACGGCGGGACAGCCTTCAGCTTGCGGCTGCGGCCCGAGAGGTGGCAAGTGCGTTTCCCGAGATTATCGGGCTGGCCTACGCACGACAGGCGAACCTTCTGGCACCTGATTCAGCCCTTTCTGCGCCCGCGGTCTTCGTGACGTTCGCGCCGCGAACGCGCCCGAGTGAGCAGCGGGCCATTCTGGCCCGTTCCCAAGCGATGCTTCGGGAGCGGCTTGGATCTGGGAGCCTGGTGGTCCTGGCGCAATGAGGCAGAGGCGGTCGCTTCTGGATGTCCAACTTGCCTCATACGGCATGGTTTGGGATGGCGAGCTGTGAGCACGGTGGCACCCCGTGGCCAGCATGGCCGCATAACGGCTCCGC
>JAOUDR010000159.1 GCA_029859185.1 Gemmatimonadota bacterium | reverse complement strand
TGAAGCGTGTATGGGCGCGCGACATGGCCAGGCAGGCCTCGAGTTCGCGGGTCACGACTTCCTCGCCGCCGTCCCAGCGGACGCCGAGGTCGCCAACCAAGACCGGCGGCGCGTCGGCGGGCCAGGCCGCCCGGAGCTTTACCGCGTCCTTGGCGGTGGTAACAACGTAATCGACTCCGGTCGATTCGGCCGCTCGTGCGATGCTCCGGATGCGGGTGGTGGGATACGGAGCGTGATCACGGAAGTAGCGAAACGCCCGGACCGTCCCCAGGCGCCGCGCGTGCGCGGCGAACGGGCGGGGATCGGCCACGCCGCAGAGCACGAACAGCGCGGCATCGGCCAGGGCCGTCGCGGAGACGGACGAACCATCGCGGAGGTGACGCCACCCGACAATCTGCAGCCGGGCGACGGCGATGCCCGTGCCCGGGTAGGCGCGTGCGACCAACGTGCGGGCGTCGGCCACGGCCTCGTCCGAGGCCATCCGGCGGGTGAGGACCACGACATCGGCGGTGCCGGTGTCCCACGGTTGCCGCCACGGTCCGGCTGGGAGCAGGGCGCGTGGTCCCTGCAACACCTCCACGCCCAACAGCAGCAGTTGACGATCGGGAATCACCGCCAGATGCTGTGCGTTGTCGTCAAGCACGAGTACGGCCGCGCCGGCAGCCTGCGCCGCTCGCGCGCCGCGCTGTCGGTCGGGATCCTCGACCACCACAGCCGTGGGGACCGCGGCCCGATGCAGGGGGGCCTCGTCGCCGCCGTAGCCCCGGAGCAGGATGCCCGGCCGGGAACCGCGGTCGGCCAACCAGGTGGCCACCCAGGAGGCGAGAGGAGTCTTCCCCGCCCCGCCCACCTGGAGGTTGCCGACCCCGATGCTGGGGAGCGGGAGCGGGCGCTGCACCCACCGACCGGTGGCATATCCGCGCGCCCGCAACCGCATCGCGCCGTGGTAGGCCGACGCGACCGGTGCGAGCAAGAGACGCCCGCCCACGGCGAGCGGATGCATCGAGGTCCACAGGGCCCTCACGCGGCCTCCGATCGAGGCGGGCGGGCAAGCCCGTCGAGCGCTCCCCCCAGGGCGGCGCAGGCCGTGGCCTCCTCACCGGGGGCCGGCCGGAGCGGCTCTCCGTAGCCAATGACGATGCGGGCGAAGGGCCGCGGGATCACCAGTCGGTCCCAGGATCGGAGGTGCCACGCCCGATCCACGCGGGCGGACACCGGGAGCACTGGAACCCGGGCGCGGAGCGCCGCTCGGATGACCCCCGGCTTCACCATCCCGGGCGGGCCCGTGGGCCCGTCCGGGGTTACGGCAACGGCACCGCCCGCCGCGAGGGCGCGGAGCACGTGGCGGTACGCCTTGGCGCCGTCCCGCGTGCTCGAGCCCCGCGCAAGATCGTATCCCAGCCGGGCCGCCGCGGACGCCGCGAGCGCGCCATCCCGGTGCTGGCTGACGAGCAACGTGATCCCGCGATGCCGGTGCCACCACAGGAGCGGGAGGAGCGTGTGATGCCACAGCGCGAACAGGAACGGCCCTCCCGCCACGCGGGCGTGATGGTGCCCCCCCCGGATCTCGAAGCGCCACGTGGCCGCCAGGCAGCGAAAGGCCACCTGCAACACGCGGTCGGCAAGCGGGGTCACGCGACGAGGTCCAGGACGAGATTGGCGGTGCGCCGAGCTGCGCCCGCGGGGCCCAGCCGGCCCGCCAGCTCCACGAACGCGGCACGCTGCCGGGACGCGGTGGGGCTCCCCCCTTCGAGCAGGTCCTCAACGATCTCGGCCAGGGCAACGGGCTGCACCGCCGCCTGCAGCACCTCCGGGACCACGGCACGGTCGAGCACGAGATTCACCAATCCGACGTACGGCACCGAGACGACGAGCCGGGCCACGGCGTAGGTGACCGGGTGCACCCGATAGGCAAGCACATGCGGCGTTCCCGCGAGGGCGAGTTCCAGCGTGGTCGTGCCGGACTTGGCGATCGCCGCGTCCGCCGCCGCGGCCACGAGTTCGGCTGATGCCAGCGCGCCCCCGAGGGAGTCCAGCCCATCACAGGAGGTGTCGGGTGCACCGGCCACCAGCACGTGCAGGTTCGGGTGCGATCGCACCAGGATCGCGGCCGCGTCGCGGAATGGGGGCCAGAGGGTCGCGCGCTCCTGTGGTCGGCTGCCCGGAAACACCCCCAGCACCACGCTGTTTGCGGCGATCCCCAGGCGTGTTCGCGCCTCCGCGCGTGTGACGCGGGGCGCATCCATCAGGGGATGACCAACGTAGGTTGCCGGGACGCTCCGTTCCTGGAAGAACCGCTCTTCAAACGGCAGGATCACCGCGGTGTGGGTGACCACCCGCCGGTGGCCGGTCGCCCGCCACGGTGCCCAGGCCCAGAACTGCGGGGCGATGTAGGAGAGAACCGGGATGCCGAGTCCCGCGGCGACCGCGGCCACGCGGCGGTGAAACCCGGGATAGTCCACGATCACCACGACGTCGTACCCGCCGTCGCGGAGCTCGTGTCGCGCGACACGGAGCGCGCGCAGGTGGGCCGGCAGGGAGCCGACCGCCTCGACCACCCCGACGGCCTGGAGGGCTCGCATGTGGTGCACCAGGCGAACCCCGGCCGCTGCCATGCCTTCGCCGCCGATCCCGGCCAGCCGACAGCCCGGGGCCGCGTCCTGCAGGGCTCTCGCGAGCATGGCGGCGTGGCGGTCACCCGATGCCTCGCCTGCCGAGAGAAAGACCGCGGGTCCGCTCACCCGGCCAGCACCCCGCGCTTCGAGGTCGCGACGAACTCCACGAGTTGGTCAACCGCGGGAACCTCGCCTGCGTGACGGCGCAGTTCCTCGATCGCGGCCCTGGTCGTCCGGTCGGAATTGAACAGGAGCCGGAACGCATGCTTGAGCGCGAGGCGCACCTCCGGCGGCATCCCTGCGCGGCGGAGCCCCACGGTATTGATGCCGTAAAGCTGAAGCGGGATGCCGGCGGCGCACGCAAAAGGTGGGATGTCCTGGGGGACCCGCGACCCGCCGCCGACGAACGCCAGTTCGCCAATACGCACGAACTGATGTACGGGAGTCTGCCCACCAATCCACGCGTGCCGGCCGACGTGCACGTGTCCGGCAAGCTGCACGTTATTGGCGAGGACGACGTCGTCCGCGATGGCACAGTCATGCGCCACGTGCACGTAGGCCATGAGGAAGCAGCGGGCGCCGATCCGAGTCTCCCCCGTGGCACCCGTGGCCCGATGGACCGTGGCGTACTCCCGAATCCGGGTGCCGCGCCCGATCGCGACGCGCGTGGGTTCACCGGCGTAGACGACGTCTTGGGGAGCGCTCCCAATCACCGCCCCATACCCCACGAGGCATTCCTCGCCGAGGCGCGTGTCCCGCTCGATCACGGCATGTGCCTGGATCTCGGATCTCGCGCCGACCTCGACCCCGGGACCGACGATCGCATAGGGACCGACGACCACGTCCTCCCCGAGCTCCGCGCCCGGATCCACGACGGCGCTCGGGTGGACGAGGCGGCTCACCGGTCGATGATGCGGGCCGCCATCTCCGCCTCGGCCACGCGCTCGCCGTCCACGTAGGCGACGCCGCGCATCCGGCAGTTGCGACCGCGGAATTGGAGCATTTCGAGTTCGAACCGCAGCTGGTCGCCCGGCACCACCGGCCGCCGGAACTTGATCCCATCGAGCGACATGAAGTAGACCACCTTGCTCGCGGGATCGTCCACGGCTCCCATGAGCAGCATGCCACCGGCCTGGGCCATCGCCTCGATGATGAGGACGCCCGGCATCACCGGATGGTCCGGGAAGTGTCCCTGGAAGAACGGTTCGTTGAAGGTCACGTTCTTGAGCCCGACGATCCGCTCGGTGCCCTGCACTTCCAGGATGCGGTCGACGAGGAGCATGGGGTAGCGATGGGGCAGCGTCCCGAGAATCTCCTGGATGCCGAGCACCGGTGGGGTCCGGAGGGCGGCCAGGCGACGCAACGTCCGTGCGACGGCCACGTTGCCGGCGTGACTCGGCCGGAACGCGACGATGTCGGCGGCAACGCGGCCCCCGCTCAAGGCGAGGTCCCCGATCAGGTCCAGCGTCTTGTGCCGCACGAACTCGTCCGGCCACCGCAGCTCGCCGCCGGCGAGCCCGGTCGGAGTCAAGGCAATCGTGGTGTCGAGGTTGGCGCCGCGGGCGAGGCCACGGGCCCGGAGCGCCTCGTGGTCAGCCACGAATCCGAACGTCCGCGCGTCCGCCAGCTCGGCCGCGAACTGGTCGGCCGTGACATCGACGCACCGGCTCTGGCGTCCGATGAGGGGGTGATCCCACTCGATCGTCACCGTGAGTCGCAACCCCGCCGCGGGTGCGAGGAGATAGTGCGTGTCCCCTTCCCGCACCGTGAGGGGCGCGTGCACGGTCCAGACGGTCGGCGCGGGCCCGTCGGCTTCGGCGACACCGGCCGTGGTCAGCGCGTCGAAGAACGAACGGGCGCTCCCGTCGCCCGCGGGGAGCTCGGGGCCGTCGACCTCGATGGCCAGGTCATCGAGCCCGAGGACGTAGGCGGCTGCCAGCGCATGCTCGATCGTCCCGACCTCCGCGCCCTCCGGCCCCAGGGTCGTCCCCCGGTCGGTCGAGCGCACGTGGTCGGTAACGGCGCGGACGGCGTCACCGTCCACGTCGGTGCGCCGCACGGTGATCCCCGTGCCGGGTGCGGCCGGCAGGAACCGGGCGGTGACCGCGCGGCCGGAGTGGAGCCCGAGGCCGCCGACGTCGGCTGGGGCCGCGAGCGTGCGTCTAGTCGCTGTCTGCATGATCGCGCGTCATCCGTTCGAGGGAGGTGAGGAGCGGCGCGAGCCGGGCGAGGGCGGCGGTCTGGCGTAGCACGGCGCGGTGGTCGCGGGCCGGGTACCCGGAAACGGTCGCGCCGCTCGGGACATCACCGATGACGCCGCTTTGGGCCGCCAGGCGCGCCCGATGGCCCACCCGCAGTTGTCCCGCCAGTCCCGCTTGTCCGCCGATCATCACGTCGTCGCCGATGGAGGTCGTCCCGGCGATTCCGACCTGCGCCATGATCACGCAGTGTGCGCCGATGTGCACGTTGTGCGCGACATGCGCAAGGTTGTCGATCTTGGTGCCGTCGCCAATCACGGTGGCGCCCAGCGAACCGCGGTCCACGGTGGCATTGGCGCCGATCTCGACGTCCCGCCCAACACGGCACGGCCCCTGATGTGGCACGCGCTGCCGTGTGGGACCGTCGCCCACCCAGGCAAACCCGTCCATGCCCACGCGCGCGCCCGTCTTGACCCGCGTGCGGTCGCCGAGCGTGGCCCCAGGTGCTACCAGGGCGTGCGCTTCGACGTGGCAGCCGTCGCCAAGCACGGCCCCGTCCCCGATCACGGTGCCGGAGCCAATCCGGCAGTCGCGCCCGAGGCGTACGCGCTCCCCCAGCACGGCCCCGGGGGCGATCTCGATGCGTCCCGTCCACGTGGTGTGGCGTCCCAGACGGACGGAGGGATGGATGCCCCAGGTGGGCCTGCCGGGTGGCGCCAGGCGACCGGCCACGCGGAGCATCGCGGTGCGCGGGTCCGCTACCAGGATTCGCGTGACGGGGCCGCCCGGCAGGTCGCGGAACCGCGGAGGCAACAGCGCCGCGGCGGCGCGCGACGCGGCGAAGGCCTCCCCGTGGCGCGCGCTCGCGAGGAACGTCAGGTCGCCGGGACCGGCCTCGTCGAGCGAGGCGACCCCGGCGATCGCCAGGTCGTGGTTGCCAACCAACTCGCCACCGACGAGCCCCGCGACGGCGCCGGCGGTCAGCTGGCCGTCAGCCATGGTCTGCTCCGGAGTGGGTTACTGCCCCTGGAGTCGTTGGACGACCACGGCGGTGAGATCGAGGGACCGATCGGCCGCCACGATGTTGTTCCCGGGCGCCCCAACGTCGAAGATGAACAGCAGGTTGCGCTCGGCCCTGAGGCCCTCGATGACGCCTTTGACTCGCTCCTCCAGCGGCGCCACCAGTTCGCGCTCGCGCTCGGCTGCCTGGGTCTGGAGTTCCGAGTACCGCTGCTCGAGACGCTGCTGCGTTTCCTGGATCTCCCGCTGCTTGGCCTGGCGGCTCGTCGGGGAGAGCGCGATCTGCTGCTGGTCGAACGCTCGGATCATCGAGTCGAGCCCGGTTTGCATCCGCTGGACCTCTTCGCGGAATTCGGCGATCTCGTTGTTCAGGGTTGACTCGGCGGCCGCATAGCCGGGGACCTGCCGGATGATCAACTGGGAGTTGACCCAGCCGAAACGCGCCCCCTGCGCGGGAGCCTGTGCCGCGAGCGGGCCGGCAGCGACGGTCATCAGAAGCGCCGCTCCCGCGGACGCGAGCCGGAGGACCGAAACGGACGAAGACGAATTCATAGTGGTCATGCCTGTCAGAGTTTAGAAGATGTTCCCCAGCCGGAAATGGAGCTTCCAGGCGGGAGCAGGATTGCCGAGGAAGTCTACCCGGTCGAAGCCGTATGCATAGTCCAGGCCGATGGGGCCCAGGGGCGAGAGCACGGCGACTCCGATACCGGCTCCCCGGAACAGCCGCGTCGGGGCGAAGCGTCCGGGCGTCGCCCAGACGTTCCCCATGTCGTAAAACAGACTCAGGTACAGCGCCTG
>JAOUDR010000158.1 GCA_029859185.1 Gemmatimonadota bacterium | reverse complement strand
AGTTTGGAGCCGGTCCGTCCGCGCGGGCGCGTGATGGCGTAGTCGTCCGCAGCCGGCGCCAGGCGCGCGCGCGCGGCCGCCGACAGCTCGGCGGCGGGAATGATCAAGACGTCCGGAGGCAAGACGAGCCGGTCAGTGACGGGAATCGGAAGACCTCATGCGGCGCAGCGCGGGGTCAGGTGGCCGGGGTGGGTGTCCAGGTGTGTGGATCCACGCCCTCGAGGGACAACCGCGACTCGGCGAACACCTCCGGAGTGACCGCGGTGCTGCCTGCGGCCCGCGCCAACAGGAGCGCCGCGGCGATGTGATTGGTGAGCCAGAGGCGCCAGCTTTCCACGCCCAGCCACGCGAGCACGGGACGGTCGCCGGGCGGATCGATACCCCACGAGAGCAGCAGCGAGTCACCGACGCCCGCGGTGAACGGCACGCCGTGCGCCGGCAGGTCGCCGAGGGCGGCGGCCAGGGTCTCGGCCGCGCCGTCGAGGGCGGCCCGCGTGTCAAAATAGACGACCAGCTTGTCCGGTCGCAGGATGCCGCGGAGGTTGGCGCCCACTTTGAGCGACACGACCCCGGGCCACGCTTCCACGAGCGCATGCACCGTCCGCACCGCCTCCGGCAGCGCCTCGACGCGGGGACTCACGTACAGCTTGAAGAGCGCGCCCCCGCGCGGCTCCCGCCCCGCGCCGCGCAGATCCCACGACAGCCACCCGCCGCGACGCGTCTCCGCCCGGCCGCGCACGTCGAACCGCTCCAATCCCACGAACGCGGCCACCGCCGCGTCACTCGGAAACCGGCGGCGCCAGGCGGGCGAGACCGGAAGCGTGTTGTAGCGGTACAGACGACGGGAGAGGATGATGGGCTCGGTCAGCGCCAGTGACGCGCCATACGCTACTGCGGCCTGCGACAGTGCGGCGAGCCCCGACCGGGGCACCGGACTCGGCGGGGCCTCGAACACGCACGCGCATGCGTCCGGTCCCGTCGTGAAACGTCCGTTGTGCTCGACGGCGAGCACCCCGTCGAGCACCAGTCGGGCCACCACGACCGGCCCGTCGCCACCCGGGACATCGGCGACCGCCGGCGGCAGCCCGCCCGTGACCTCCAGCGCAGCGTGCAGCTCGGCGGTGGCCCGATCCACCGCCCTGGCGCTGCGACCGCGCAGGCGCGGGGTGAGCACCGCGTGCACGCCATCGCCCGCGCGCAGCGCACCCAGGAGTCGTCGCTCGCCATCGTCGAGTTGGTCATACGGCACGAGCCTGTAGGCGCCGGACGTCCGGTAGCGGGCGTGGAGGAGGCGGTCGCGGGCAAGCACCCAGGAAACGGGCGAATGCGGCAAGTGCGCTCCGGTCGGGAGCGCACTTGCGGGGAAACGGTGGGCCACTTCGCCCCTCACGGCCCGGTCAGCGGCAGCCGCTAGGCCAGCGCGTCGGCGAGCTCTCCGTGCAGGACCGCGAGGTCCGCCTCGACGACCCAGTCCCGCTCGCCGGTCGGGGCCTTCGTGTTGTCGCACGGCCTGGTTGGCTCATTCGTGCAGGCCGTGGCGCATTCCGCCGCATCGCCCATCGAC
The DNA here is from genome assembly GCA_029859185.1 of Gemmatimonadota bacterium. Classification (GTDB taxonomy): domain Bacteria; phylum Gemmatimonadota; class Gemmatimonadetes; order Gemmatimonadales; family GWC2-71-9; genus JAOTWJ01. The sequence goes on along the minus strand of JAOUDR010000158.1, from coordinate 5,068 downwards.
GCCGGCAGTACGGACACCATCAGATCGCGGCTCGTGAACCGGTGCATCATACCTCCTCGGCTGGGTTTGGACGGCAGGGGCCGCCGGGATGCTGCGTGACAGCCCTTGCCAAACTACGAGGGATCCTCCCATTTACAGCCCCATGACATCCCTGTCAAGCAATGGCACCGGCGGGAACGGGCCAGCGCCGTTCTCCATTCACAGCGTGCACTTCTGCCATCCGCACGCCCGGGACGCCATCGTCATGCGCGATCCGGAGGACGACGCGCTGATCGGCGCGACGCCCGAGTGGGACCGGAGGGGGCGCGACCCCGCGGGGCGCGTGCGCGTCGCGCCGGCGGGCCGGAACGCCCCCGCCGCCTATCCGGCGGGCACGCAGCCGGATATCGAGGTCGTGTTCGCCCGCGTGGCTGGTCCGGAGGGAGACGCCGCGGCGGGCGAATGGGCCGTGGGCGCCACGTCGGCGACGGATGCGCCAGCCGTGGCCGAGGGGCGCGTGACACTGGCATTCGACGCACAGGGGCTGAGCGCACCGGTCACGCTGCGGCTGGATCGACCGCTCATGGGCCGCATCGGTGTCTCGTCACCCCGGTGGACGTGGCACGCGCGCCGCGCCGACGGGGTGATGGCGGTCGGCACGTCGGAGCACACGATCTACACGACGTGGCGGCGCCCGCTCGACGCCGCCCCCTGGGCCCGGCCGGTCTACGGCACCTACCCCAATCCGTCGCCCGACGCTGGCGTGGCCAACTGGACGTATGCCAAGCTCGTGGCGTGGACGTGCGAATGGGCAGCCGGTGCCGACAATCCCAAGGCCATCTGCGACGCGATCATCGCCAACACGCACAAATCGACGCTGCAATACTACGTGTTCGCCTGGGACGTCCGGACCATGCTGCTCCAGGGCGGGGGCCTGTGTGGCGGCTGGTACAAGATGTTTCAGGGGATGGCGGCAGCGCACGGCGTCGCCGTCGAGCGCCGATCCTACTCCGTGGACTGGCGCACCCTCGATGACCAGGCAGCCCTGTGGTGTGCCATCGTCGTGCGGGAGCCGGGCCTCAATCGCACGGCGCCTGTCGAGCAGGCCAGTCGGTTTCACGACGCCGACCACGGGGCGGACGGCACTGTCCGGGAGGTTACCGAACCGCGCTATCGGTTCTGGGGCGCGCCGGGATCCATTCACGACGGCCACTGCGTGAACCTGCTCCAGCACGACGGCGAGTGGTACGTCTACGACGTGAGCTTCTTCAAACACGCGGTGGCGCTGCGCGACTTCACGCTGCCCCCCCCCGACCAGCAGCGCCGTCTGGGAACGAGCGGGCTGGGGAACTTTCGCACGGCCTACCTGAACGAGGCCGTTGCGTACATGCTCGGATCCCTGCGGGTCAGGGGAACCCTCTACCAATCCCGGCACTGCTCGGATCCCGGAAGCGGACCCCACCATACGCCGTGCGTGACGGAAAACGGGCTCACCGTGCGCACCGCCACCGTTCCGGACGACGGACCGGGGATCACCTTCTTCTGGGGACCGTAAGGAGACGCTCATGGCTAGCGCACACGACCTCTTGTGGCGCACGCTGCAGCCCGACGATGCACCTGGGCCGCACTGGGACCGCGTCGTGGCGGCGCTGCACGAGATCTCCCGCCCGCAGGCGACGGCGGGCGGCCAGGCGGCCCTGCACCCCGAGTCCGAGCGCGTCCTGCGCGCGTTTCTCGAACACGAGGGCGGCCTGGTGCTGAGCCCGGACACCTCCGTGCCCCACTCCATGCCACCGCACGAGATGGTGCGGGCGCACGCCGTCCAGGTCCTGGCACGCGCGGACCTGGCCAAGCATCGCGCCCTGATCCAGCACGTTGCCGACCATCCACAGTCGTCCGACCGCCTCGCGAGCATCGCGCGCGCCGCCCTGCGACCGGAGTAGCCAGCCGTGCAATCCGTGACCGTTGCCGCCGTCCAGGCCAGCCCCGTCTTCCTGGACCTCGAGGCGACGCTCGATCGCGCCTGTCAGTTGATGGCCGAGGTTGGCGTGCACGGCGCGGACCTCGCCGTCTTCCCGGAGGGGTTCGTGCCCGGATACCCGGCGTGGGTCTGGCACGTCCCGGCCGGACAGAGCGCCGTCCTCCGGGAGGCCTACGCCGAGCTGCACGCCAACGCCATCAGCATACCCGGCCCCGAGACGGCGCGGCTCTGCGCGGCCGCGCGACAGGCGGGCACGGCCGTGGCCATCGGGGTGAATGAGCGCAACACCGAGGGCAGTGGCACCACCCTCTACAACACGGTCGTCTACATCGGGGCCGACGGCACGCTCCTGGGCCGGCATCGCAAGCTGGTACCGACCTCGGGCGAGCGGTTGGTCTGGGCATTCGGTGACGGCAGCGACCTCGAGGTCTACGACTTGCCGGCCGGACGGATGAGCGGCCTGATCTGCTGGGAGAACTACATGCCGCTCGCGCGCTACGCGCTCTACGCGTGGGGGGTGCAGATCTGGGTGGCACCCACGTGGGACTGCGGCGAGCCCTGGCTCTCCTCCATGCGGCACATCGCGAAAGAGGGCCGCTGTCTCGTGGTGGGCTGCGGTTCCCCCCTGCGCCGCGTCGATGTGCCCGACCGGCTGAGTTTCAAGGCCTCGCACCTGCCAGACCGGGAGTGGATCAACCCGGGCGACAGCGTGATCGTGCATCCCGACGGGAAGCTGCTCGCCGGTCCGGCGCACGAGACCGAGACGATCCTGTACGCTTCGATCCCTGCCGCCGATCTCGTCGGTCCCCGATCCCAGTTGGACGTCGCCGGCCACTACGCGCGTCCGGATCTCTTCGAGTTGACGGTACGGCGCCGGCCGCGACCGTTCCTCACCGTCATCGAAGACGACGAGCCGCCGACGCCGTGACGTAGGGTTCGGCCGGTTCGTCCGTTGGCCACTGCCATCCAATACCGGAGGGAAACATGGGCTCCAGCAGCCGATTCAACTCGCGCGAAGTCGCCAAGACCGGCATCAGCTTCGGGTCGGCACTCGCCATGGTGATCTCCTGGTCCCAGCATCAGAGCGTGCTCTGGGCCATCCTGCACGGGATCTTCTCGTGGTTCTACGTCATCTACTACGTCTTCACGCGCTGAGGGGGGCCGGCCACCGTCACACCTCCTCCACTGCCTCCGGCACGATTCCGACCTTCCGGCGCAGCACGTACACGCCGAGATAGAAGAACGGCGTGTCGAACAACGCAAAGCAGAACTTGAAGGCGTAGGAACTCGCCATCAGTGCGAACAACTCGGGCAGCGTGTCGATCTCGGCCCCGAGGCCGCCCGTGGCGTAGAGGATGGACAAGATGAGTAGCGTGTCGACGATCTGGCTGCCGATCGTGGACGCGTTGTTGCGCAACCAGAGATGCTTCCCCTTTGTGAGTCGCTTCCAGAAGTGGAATGCCTGGACGTCCAGCGACTGTGCCACGAGATACGCGATCATGGAGGCAATCACGTTGGGCTTCATGAAGTCGTAGACCGTGTCGAACGTGGACGCGGCGCCGGATACCCCCGCGGCGTCCGGCAGGACGTGACCCAACGCCATGAGCCCGAGCATGAAGAAATTCATCGCGAACCCGGTCCAGACGAGCTGCTGCGCCCGCTTCCGACCGTAGATCTCGCTCATGATGTCGGTGGCCAGGAACGTGATCGGGTACGCCAGCAGCCCGGCGGGAATCACGAAGATCCCCAGGTCCACGAACTTCGTGATGCCAACGATGTTGCCGAGTGTGAGCGACGTGAGGAAGATGCCGCTCAGCAGCAGATAGAACCCGTCGCTGAAACGCTCGGCGCGGCTCGGCGCATACTCGACAGTCGCGGTCATGGCAGGCATTGTTGGGCGAGCCGTGGGCCCGCGGTCCGAAACCCGCAGTACCTTTGTCTCGTCGTGATCGCTGGGTACCACAGAAGCTAACCTGGACTCCCCAGGGAGGGCGCCGTGCGTCGCGTGAAGCTCTTCATCGCCACGAGCCTCGACGGCTTCATCGCCCGCCCGGACGGCGGCGTTGATTGGCTGTTCACGGACGGGGACTTCGGGATGAAGGCCTTCTTTGCGACCGTGGACGCGGCGCTGATTGGTCGCAAGACGCACGACCAGATGGTCGCGTGGGGCATGCCGGCGGGGTACGAGGGGATGACGAACTACGTGTTCTCGCGCTCACGGCGCGCCGACGACGGCGTGCCGGTGACCTACGTAACCGGAGACCTCCCGCGGTTCGTGGGAGCGCTCAAGCGGCAGGAGGGGAAGGACCTCTGGCTGGTGGGCGGGGCCGGCCTCGTGGACGCGTTCCGCGAGCTGGACCTGATCGACGACGTGATCCTGTCCGTCCACCCCATCCTGCTCGGCGACGGCATCCCGCTCTTTCCCGACAGGCACCCGCCAATGCCGCTCGTGTTCGAGCGGTGTGTCGAATACGAGCGTGGACTGGTCCAGCTCTGGTACCGGAAAGCAGGATGAGCGGGAGCCGGCACCACCGCGCGGGCCGATGTGACGGTGCGGGCCCCACTGGGGTATCGCACTTGGAGGCTTCCATGACCGTCCGCGAACACCGGCTGGTGCCGGCCACACTGCTCTTCCTCGTGGGTATTGGGTGCGGGACCGACCCCGCCGCTCCGGCCCCATCCACGCAGGCGATCCTCGCCGATTCGGTGCTCATGGCCCCGGGCGCGGAAGTCGCGGTCGGGATTCTCCGGCTGTCGTTCCTGGAGGTGTCCAGCGACTCCCGCTGTCCGGTGGACGTCGTGTGCATCTGGCAGGGGAACGCCGCGGTCGAGATTGCCGTGGGCCTGGGCGAAGGACCAAGTCATCCCAAGACGCTCAACACGTCCGAAGGTATGCCCGCGGTGGATTTCAACGGCTTCCGGGTGACGCTGCTGGACCTGCAGCCCGCGCCGCGGACCGGCGTCGCGATCCCGCCGGAGGACTACCGGGCGCGCTTCCGGGTGGAAGCCCTGGCGGACTCGACGTAGCGGAGAAGTGGGAGAAGTGGGAGGGGTCGGAGAGGCACGGACCTCCCCCACCCCTTTTCTCTGCCCCTTCTGCCCCCCCCC
>JAOUDR010000157.1 GCA_029859185.1 Gemmatimonadota bacterium | reverse complement strand
TTCTCCCTTGAGAAAGACCACGCGCACCACGACGAGGAAATGTCGCACGGGGTTGAGCTCGGTCACCCACTGGAACAGCAGCGGCATGCTGCCGACGGGATAGAAGAAGCCGGAGAGGATGATCGACGGCAGGAGCACGAGGAACATCGTCATGAAGGCTTCCTGCTGTGTCCGGGAGACCGAGGAAATCAGCAGTCCCAGGGCGATCCCGGTGACGATGAACAGGATGCCAGCCGGCAGCAAGACGAAGGCGGACCCGCGGAACGGGATGTCGAACCACGCGATCGCGACGAGGCTGATGACCGCAAGATCGACGAGGGCGATCACCGCCACCGGGACGGTCTTGCCCAACAGGAATTCTCCGGGTCGCAGCGGTGTCACCATGAGTTGATCGAGCGTGCCGAACTCCCGCTCCCGCACGATCGCGAGCGCCGTGAGCGTCAGACACATCAGGAGAATCAGGAGAGCGATGACTCCCGGGACGTTGTAAATGCGGCTCTCGAGTGTCGGGTTGAACCATGCGCGGGTGCGGAGATCCAGCGTGCCCACCGCGATGCCTGCGGGCGCCCGAGCCCGGCCGAACGCGCTGACGATCCGGACGGCGTACCCGAGTGCTACGGTCGCGGTGTTCGACTGGCTGCCGTCCACCAGCAACTGCACCCCGGCAGCCTCACGCCGCTCGAGGGTACGCGCGAAGCCAACCGGGATCTCCAAGCCGACCACGGCGCGTCCCGCGTCGAGCGCGTCGGCGAGGTCGGACGACCGGTCGCTGCTCCCCACGTTCTCGAAGTAGCCGGTCGTCGTGAACGCGTCGATCAGGGCGCGACTCTCGACGGAGCGATCGTGGTCCACGACCCAGAGCGCGGTGTTCGGGACGTCGGTGCGGACGGCGTAGCCGAACAGCAGCAGCTGGATGATGGGCGCCACGAAGATCAGCATCCGCGTGCGCACGTCGCGGAGGAGTTGGGTGAGCTCTTTCCGGGCCAGCTCGCGAACGCGGAGCACGCGGCCGCTCATGCGAGTTGCTTCTTGAAGGACCGCAGCGCGAGGCCGAGCGCGCCGGCGGCGAACGCGACGAGGGCGAGGGCCTCCGGCCAGAGGACCGTGAGGCCCACGTCCTTGAGGAAGATGCCCCGGGTGATGACCACGTAGTACCGTGCCGGCACGATCAGGGTCACGAGGCGCAGGACCAGCGGCATGGCGGCAATCGAGAAGATGAATCCCGAGAGCAGCAGGGCCGGGAGATAGGTCGTCAGCATGGCAACCTGTGTCGCGAGCAGTTGGGACTTGAGGGCCGCGGACACGAACATCCCCCAGCTGAGCGCGGCAATCAGGAAGCAGAGCGTCAGGACCGCGAGCAGCACGAGGCTGCCGCGCAGCGGCACGCCGAAGACGAGGCGTCCGGCGATGACCGCGCCGATCACGTCGATGATGCCGATGGCCACGTAGGGAAGGAGCTTGCCGAAGACGACCTCCGTCCGCCGCACCGGGGTCGCGGCGAGCTGCTCCATCGTGCCTCGCTCCCACTCGCGCGCAATCGTCAGGGCGGTGAGCATCGCGGCGATGATGGACATGATCACCGCAATGAGCCCCGGCACGATGGTGTTGCGGCTCTCGAGGTTCTCGTTGTACCAGACACGCGTCTGCGCCTGGACGGGGAGCCCGGTCCCAGGCCGTTGCTCGGGCGCGAACCGCGCGGCGATGACCTCCGCGTAGTTCTGGGCAATCGTGGCCGTATTGGCATCGCTGCCGTCGAGCAGCAGCTGGATCGGGGCGGGGGACCCGCTGGTGAGATCCCGTTCGAATCCGGGTGGAATGGTGAGCACAACCTGGGCCTCACCACCGGCGATCGCCGCACCGGCGTCCACCGACCGCGGAAGCCAGGCCGTGACGCGGAAGTAGCCGGACGCCACAAAGGACTCCACCAGGCGACGACTCGCCGCCGAGCGGCTCTGATCGAGCACCGCCAGATCGAGGTTGCGCACGTCGAGGGTGATGGCGTACCCGAAGAGCAACAACAGCAGGGCGGGCAGCGCGAAGGCCAGCGCGAGGCTTCGCGTGTCTCGGCGAAGCTGCAACGCCTCCTTGCGGGCCACGGCCCAGAGGCGGCGGAGCGTCATCCGACGACCGCGCCTCCCTCGCGCTGCACCAGTGCCACGAACACGTCTTCCAGCGAGGGCTCCACGGTTCGCAGGCGCTCGACGCGACGGCCCGCCGCCGTCAGGGTGTCGGTGAGGCTTGCCGCCGCGTCCGCCGGGGTGGTGGTCACGTGGACAGCGCGTCCGTACATACCCACCTCGAGCACCCCGGGGGCGCCCCGGAGCGCGGCAACGGCCAGCGCGGGGTCGTCGGTGACGATTTCGAAGATCGGCTCGGTCACCGAGGCTCGGAGTCGTGCAGGCCGATCGAGGGCAATGAGCCGGCCGCGGTTCATCAGGGCCAGCCGATGACAGTACTCCGCCTCCTCCATGTAGTGCGTGCTCACGAGTACGGTCGTCCCGGCCTCGGCAAGCCCGTCGATCATGTCCCAGAACCGGCGCCGGCTCGCGGGGTCCACCCCGGAGGTCGGCTCGTCGAGGAACAGGATGGGGGGCTCATGGAGAATCGCGCAGCCCAGCGCGAGGCGCTGCTTCCAGCCAAGCGGCAGCTCGCGGGTCATCACGCGCTCGCGGCCCACGAGATGCGCCATCTCCAACACCCATGCGCGGCGCTCGGCCAGGCGGTCTCCGGTCAAACCATACAGACTCCCGAACAGCCGGATGTTCTCGCTCACGGTGAGGTCGCCGTAGAGCGAGAAGAGTTGGGACATGTACCCGATCTGGCCGCGGACCTCGTCGCTTGCGTGCGCGACGTCACGGCCCGCCACCATCGCCTCGCCGGCGGACGGAGCGAGCAGCCCGGTCAGCATCCGGATGGTGGTCGTCTTCCCGGCACCGTTCGGTCCGAGAAACCCGAAGATCTCTCCGCCCGCCACCTGAAAGCTCACGTCGTCGACGGCGACGAAGTCGCCGAACCGGCGTGTCAGATGCCGGGCCACCACCGCGTCAGCCACGGTGGTCGTCCGATGAAGTGGTCAGGGTGAGGAAGACATCCTCGAGCGACGCCTCGATGGGCGCGTCGTCGAGCACGTCCACGCCCTGTTGGGCGAGCAACTGCCGGGCCGAGTCCCAATCGGCGTCCGGCGACGGCAGTGTGACGTGCAGCGTCTCGCCGAAGAGCGTGGCGTGCGCCACGGACGCGTGGTCCCGCAGCAGATCCCGGGCCCGGCGCGGGGCATTCGTCCGGAGCGCGCGGAGCCGGCCGGCCAGCCGGCCCTGCAGCGCACCGGGGGTATCCAGGGCCACGACGCGGCCTTCGTGCAGGAGCGCGAGGCGATCGCACCGCTCCGCCTCGTCCAGATAGGCGGTCGAGACCAGCACCGTCATACCTTCGGCCACCATACCGTGCACGATGAGCCACAGGTCGCGGCGAGAGATGGGATCCACGCCGAACGTCGGCTCGTCGAGCAGCAGGACCGAGGGCTGATGGACCAGGGCGCACGAGAGACCGAGCTTCTGTTTCATGCCGCCGGACAGGGCACCGGCAAGGCGATCGCGGAACGGCGCGAGTCCAGAGAACGCGAACAAGCGATCGTAGTGTGCGGGGCGGTCAGCCCGTGGCACCCCCTGGAGGTCGGCGTAGAAGTCGAGGTTCTCCTGGACGGTGAGATCGGTGTACAGCCCGAAACGCTGCGACATGTACGCGAGCAGCAGCTTGGCGCGCTCCGGCTGCCGCGCCACGCTCACGCCGCCCAGGCGCGCATCGCCCGCCGTCGGAGACAGGACGCCCGCCAGCATCCGCAGGGTCGTGGTCTTGCCCGCACCATCGGGCCCCACGATCCCGAACAACTCGCCGGGCGTGACCGTGAAGCGTAGGTCCGCGACCGCCGACAGCGCGCCAAACCGGCGGGACAGGCCGTCCACCTCCACGCTGAGGGTCATGAACGCGGTGCGAGCAGCTGGACGTCGGCCGGCAGCCCGGGCTTGAGATCGAACGCGGTGTCCCCGGTGATCCGCACTTTCACCCGATACACCAGCTTCACGCGTTCCGCGGTGGTCTGGACGGTGCGGGGGGTGAACTCGGCTTCGTCCGCGATGTAGGTGACGATCCCCGTGTAGCTTCGGTCCGCAAAGGCGTCGGCCGTGATGCGCGCCGCTTGATCGAGGCCGACACGCCCGACCTCGTCACCGGGGATGTAGATGCGGACCCAGCGGTCGTCGCTATTCGCGACGGAGACCACCGGGGTGCCGGCGGCCACCGTTTCGCCCGGCTCCCGGTACCGGACCGTCACGCGGCCGGCGAAGGGCGCCCGAATGACGGTCTGTTCGAGGGTCGCATCGAGTCGCGTGAGTCCGGCGGTGGCTTGGGCCACGACGGCGCGTTGGGCCGCGATCTGCTCCATCCGTGGCCCGGCCTCCACCAGCGCGAGCCGCTCGACGGCGCCGTCCCGGTCGGCGTCGGCCACCTCGACCGTGGTCGCGGCGGCGTCACGCTGGCGCTCGCTGATGGCGCCCCCCGCAAAGAGCCGCGCGGCCCGGTCCGCTTCGCGGCGGGCGTTGGCGGCACGCTCGGTGGCGGCCCGCAGCGCCTCGCGGGCCTGCGCCACGTCCTCCGACCGGGATCCCGCCTCGAGTTCCGAGAGCCGGGCAATGGCCGCGGCGCGCTGGCTCTCCATGACGGTACGCTCCGCCAGCAGTTCGGATTGGTCGAGCATCGCGATGACCTGGCCGTCCGCGACGATGTCGCCCTCCTCCACCTCGACCCGCTCGATCCGGCCGGGGCGCTGGAATCCGAGGTTCGCCTCCGTGATCTCCACCGTGCCCGACGCGACGATCCCGTCCGACGCGGCACCCCCGCGCAGCACGAAGATGAGCACCGTGGTCACGGCCGCGACGGCCACGAGCCCCAAACCCACACGCACACGAGGATTCATGACACACTCTCCACATTGTCTGCGAGCCACGTGAGGCTCAGCTCACCGGTGACGCGAGCCAGTTCGATGTCGGCGAGCACCCGCGTGGCGCGTCCGCGGGCCAGCTCGGCCCGCGCGCGGCGGGCATCCGCCTCGGCCCTGAGGTATTCCGCCTGCACACCGGCGCCGGCCTCCAGGGCCAGCGCCTCGATCCGGGCGACCTCGCCGAGATGCGTGCTCACGGCCTCGAGGGCCCTGACCCGGGCGTCCGCTTCGGTACGAGCCGCGATCGCCCGATCGAGTCGCTCGGCGAGATCACGATGGACCTGGCGGAGCCGCGCGTCCGCAACGTCCACCTGCGCACCGGCGCGCGCCACGGCGGCGCTGCGCTGGCCTCCGAGCAATACGGGATAGAAGATGCGCGCGCCGACCTGCCACTCCGGGCTGAATCGCCAATCGCCGTCGCCGTAGGCGATCGCGGCTCCCTGGAGATCGACGCGGGGGAACCACTGCGCCTGGGCGCCCCGCCGGACCTGCCGCGCTTCTTCAACGGCGGCGAGGGCCTCGGCGAGATCGGGGCTGCGCTCCTCGACGGCCGGCAGCAGGTGCTCCCGCGATGGCATGTCGCGCTGCGCCGGCCGCAACTCGACCAGCGCTGCAGGGGCCACCGCCGGCAGCTCGAGCGTCCGCGCCAGCGCTCGCACCGCCACGTCCTCGTTCGCACGGGCCTCGACGACGTCGGCCACGACACCGGCGAGCGCCGCCTCCACACGCAGGAGCTCGACGCGGGCGACCGCGCCCTCCGTCACGAGACGCCGCACGCGGTCGCGCTCGGTCGTGAGCGCGGCCAGGCCCTCTTCCTGGGCGGCGAGGATGGCCCCGGCCGTTCGCGCGATCAGGTACCGGCGGGCGACGTCGACGAGGACGTCGGCCTCGGCGACGTCGCCGCCCGCGGTGCGCGCGCCCATGGCGGCCGTCGCCGCCCGAATGCGCGCGCTCCGCCCACCTCCGTCGAACACCGTCCAGCTCAAGCGGACATCGCCCTGCACCAACGTCCGGTCGAACGCGAACTGCGTCGCGTCGAGCGCGTGGATCGGGGTGACCACCATGGGCTCCTGGAACCGCGTGATGCTGCCCTGCGTCGTGAGCTGGGGAAACCACGCGGCGCGGGCCTCGCGGCGGCTTGCCGTGGCGCCGGCCAGGGTGGCCGCGGCGGCTTGCGTGAGCGGGTGCACTTCCAGCGCCCGAGCGGCGGCGGCGTGCAAGGTCAGGGCGCTGTCCTGGGTTACGCTCAGGGGAGCGAGGAGTAACAGCGCGGGAAGAGAGACCATGCGGTCAACCCTCCTCGAGGAAACGGGTGACGACGTCCATTACATGCTGCTCCACGCGATCGGCGAAGTCCCCGGGGCTGGGAAGCCCCATCACACTGGGGATCTCCCGACCGACGAGGGCGAACCAGATGGACTGGGAGATGATCGTGAACGCCACGAGCGTTGGATCGGCGGCGCGGAACTCCCGTCGGGCAACGCCGTCGCGCACCACCTGGGTAATGGCGCCGAGGTTGCGACGCAGGAACGGACCGGCCACCGCGGGAATGCCCGCGCCGCCCGCGACCTGGTGCATGAGGAGGCGCGGGACGTCGGGGGCCTCTCGGAAGAAGGCAAAGAGGGCCCGCACGATGGCGCGGATGCGGTCGGGGCTGGAG
>JAOUDR010000156.1 GCA_029859185.1 Gemmatimonadota bacterium | reverse complement strand
CCGGGGCAACCCGGTTACCCACCAGCAAGCACGGTGCTCCCGAGGCCGAGCAGCAGCAGGAAGCCGATCGTGTCGGTGAAGGCGGTGACGAACATGGAGCTCGCGACCGCCGGATCCACGCCGAGTCGCTCGAGGAGGAGTGGCACGAACGAGCCGGCCACGGCCGCCACGATCAGGTTTCCCCAAAGCGCGACCCAGACCACCGCCCCAAGCTGCCACCCGTGTCCGCCAAGCAACCACGCCATGCCGCCGACGAGGACGCCAACGGCAATCCCGTTCACCGCCCCGACCGCCACTTCCTTGGCCACCACGCTGAACCGGCGGTCCACCGGCACCAACCCCAGTGCGATCCGGCGCACCGTGACGGCGAGCGCCTGCGTGCCGGCGTTTCCGCCCATACCCGCCACGACGGGCATCCACACCGCCAGGGCGACGGCGTCGGCGATGGTGCGTTGGAAGACGTAGACCACCGACGCCCCGACGGAGGCGGTGAGCAGGTTGACGTACAGCCACGGGAGACGACTGCGAACGGCTTCCTGCCAGCTCGCGGCCAGCGCCTCCGAGCCGGGCACGCCGCCGAACTTGAGGAGGTCCTCAGTGGTCTCCGCCTCAACCACGTCGATCACGTCGTCGAACGTGATGCGACCCAGCAGGCGACCGAGGCCATCGACCACCGCCAGCGCCGGCACATTGTAGCGGGCCATGAGCCGCGCCACGTCCTCCTGATCCTGGTCGGGGGTCACCATCACCGGGGGTGACTCCATCACGTCCTGCACGAGGTGATCGGGGCGGGAGACCACCAGATGCTGCATGGACAACACCCCACCAAACCGGCCACCCTCTTCGACGCAGTACACCTGGAAGAAGTCCTCGACCTCCGCGGCCTGATCGCGGACCGATTCGAGCGCCTGACCAACCGTCAGCGTTACCGGGACGGTGATCATGGCGGTCGTCATCCGCCCCCCGGCCGTCTCCTCGCCGTAGGCGAGCAACCGCTCGACATCCGATCGATCGGCGAGATGGCTGAGGATCCGGCGCGCCGTGTCCGGAGGCAGCTCCCCGATCAGATCCGCCGCGTCGTCGACGTCGAGCTCGTCGACGATGTCGGCCGCCTGTTCCGGATGCAGCGCCGCCAAGAGCTCCGCGGGCCGCTCCTCGTGCTCCATCTCGGCCAGCGCCTCGGACACCACTTCCGGCGGGAGCGCCTGGATGACCCGATGCTGCAGCTCGTCGTCCAGTTGCGCGAGCACGTCCGACAGGTCGGACGGATGGACGCTCTTCGCGTACCGGAGGAAGCTCGCCACGTCACCGCGCTCGGCGACCCGCCGCATCTCCTCCAGCAGGCCCGGCGGCGTCACGGGGCACGCTCCCGGAACAGATCCTCGAGGTCGAGACCTCGGCGCGGCGAGCGGGTCGCCCCACCAACCGGGGACACGGCCCCAGCCGAGATCACGAACTTCATGGCCTCTTCGATCGAGATGTCCGTTTCGATGACCCGCGTCCGGGGAATGACGAGCAGGAAGCCCGAGGTTGGATTGGGCGTCGTGGGCACGAAGACGTTCACACACGCCTGCCCGACGATACGCGTCATCACCGGCGCGTCATCGTTCGTCACGAAGCCCACGGCCCACAGCCCGTCCGTGGGGTACGGCACCAGGACGGTGCGCTTGAAGATGCGACTCTTGTCACTGACGACGCTCTGGACGATCTGGCTCGCCGCGTTGTACAGCCGGCCCGCGACCGGGAAGCGCAAGAGCGTCTCGTTCCAGGCCCGCAGTATCCGCAACCCGACGGCCTGATGCACCACCCAGCCCACGGCGAGCACCACGAGACCGAGGAGCACGAATCCCAATCCCGGAATCCGGATCCCGAGGGCGGCCTGAATCGGCCGGCCGAGGATGGCGTCGAGCCGCTCGAAGATCCACCGGAGGACGAGGACGGTGACGCCAACTGGCGCGATGACCACGAGGCCCACGAAGAAGTACCGGCGGAGTCGGGGGGTGCGCGACATCTCAGCCTCTCACCACCGTGGTCGGCCGGGCTGCGGCGGGCCGCACGACGAGCCGTTCCACCCGGGTGGGGCTCGCCCGCAGGATGTCGAACTCCAGACCGCCGAGCACGATCCGCTCGCCCGTGAGCGGGATCCGGCCAAGGGCCGTCGCCAGCACGCCGCCGACGGTTTCACGACCGCCGGGAAGCGTGACCCCGAATCGGGCGGCGATCTCCTGCACACCCATCGTGCCATCGACTTCCATCAGGTTCGCCACTCCGGTCTCCTCGACTACCGCCGCGTCCGTCTCATCGGAGATCTCCCCCACGAGCTCCTCGAGGAGGTCCTCGAGCGTGACGATGCCGGCGGTGCCGCCAAACTCGTCCAGCGCGACGGCGAGCTGGCGCCGTTCCCGCTGCAGGTCGAAGAGCAGGTCGACACACCGCCGCGTGGCCGGTACCGCCAGGATCGGCCGAACGGGCAGGCGCTCGTTCGCGGACACCTTGAGGACGTCGAACACGTACGCCATGCCGGTGATGTGATCGAGCGACTCGCGGTACATCGGCAGCCGGGAGTAGCCCGATTCCGTGAAGCACACCGCTGCCTCGCGCGCGAGCGTTCCTTCCTCCAGCCCGACGATTTCCGTTCGGGGCGTCATCACTTCGCGGACGGTGCGCTCCGTGAAGGTGAGGACCCCGGCCAGGACGATGATTTCGTCTTCGCCGACCGTATCCGCCCCATGCCGCGTCGGGAGACCGCCACCCACCGGACCGGCGGGCACGAGGGGCCCCGCCAGGCGGGCGACGCGCTCCAGCCACGGGGCCGCGGCCCGGATGAGCGGTTCCGGCCACCGATGTCCGATGGCCCGTGGAATGGAATACGTGAGGGCGAGTGTGGCAGGGACCCCAAGCACGAGCGCGGCGATCGTGCGGGCCGCGGTGAGCGGTGCCAGGACCGCGGCGAGTCCAATCCCCGCCAACAGCAGCCCGCCGGCCGTGAGCCAGAGCGCCGGTCCGACGACGGTTGCCGGTGCCGACAGGAGGGCGGCGGCCAGCGCGCTTCCGTGCTGCCGCTGTGACACCCAGCGGGCGAGCGCGAGCCGGCTCACTCCGCCGGCGCCCGCCACGATCATGCTCCCGATCGCCGCCGCGCCGACCCCGACCAAGCCCAGGAGGAATCCACCGCTCACGCCAGTTCCTCCGCAGGCGACTCATCTACGGCCGACGCCGGGGCGGGCTCCAGGCGCTCGAAGTACACCCGGTGGACGCGGCGACGCACCACCTGTTCCACCACGAGCCGGAAGCCGGCAACCCGCAGCTCTTCGCCCGGGCGCGGCACTCGGCCGAGCTCGGCGTAGATCAACCCGCCCACCGTGCTCACTTCCTCGCGGATGAACGAAATGCCGAGGGTGGCGGAGAGGTCGTCGAGGGTCACGCGTCCGTTCACCCAGAAGCGATCGTTTCCCTCCCGTTCGATCTCCGGTTCCTCATTGACGTCGTATTCGTCGTGGATCTCCCCCACGATTTCCTCGAGTACGTCCTCGAGGGTGACCAGGCCCGAGGTCCCTCCAAACTCATCCACCACGATCGCGAGATGGCCCGCGCCGCGCTGGAAGTCGCGGAGTTGGGCGGCCAAGGACTTGGACTCCGGTACGAACGGCACCGGCCGGACGAGCTCCTGCCACTGCTCCGGAGGGGCGGAGGCCCCGATCATCACGGGTGCCACGTCCTTGGCGTAGATGACCCCCGCAATATCGTCGAGCGTGTCGTGGAACACGGGGATGCGCGAGTGTTCACTCTGGCGCACCACGTCGAGCAACTCGGTCCACGGTGCTTCGACCGAGACGCCCACGATGTCGAGGCGTGGGGTCATGACATCCTCGATCGCCGTGTCTTCCAGCGAGAAGACCCCGAGCAGCATGTCGCGTTGCGCAGCGCCGATGTGTCCGCCGGCCTGCGCGGTCGCGGGTGGGACGACCCGATGGGCGAGCTTGTCCATCCATCCGATGATCCCGAGCAGCGGACGGAACGGCCAGAGCGACGCCCGGGCCCAGGGGAGCACCCGCGAGGCCATCCGCGGTGCCAGGAGCCCCAAGGCACGCGGGAGGATGTCACCAACCAGGAGCAACAGCACCCAGGTGATGCCGACGAGCACCGCGCCGCCACCCGCCGATCGGGTCCACCAGGCGGCAGCGAACCCCACACTCGCGGCGCCGATCGTGAGGAGGGCCATGCGGGCGAGGCGCAAGGCGCGGGACACCGGCATGCGGGCACGGGTATCCGGCGGTGGGTCGCCAACCGTACTCGTGAGGCCCGGCGCCTCCCCGCCGAGCGCCAGGAGCGCGGCCCATCCCATGGCGCCGGCGCCAACGACGAGCCCGATGGCATCGGGAATCATCGGGATCGCAGTCGGACGGCGCGCTGGACGTATCGCTCCTGGCGCTGCCACATGGGGGACCGGACGCGAGACGCCCCATCGGGATGGTCCTGTCCCAGGGCGTGGAGGGTGCCGTGGATCACCAGGCGAACGATCTCCTCCCGCGGCGGCACTCCGAAGCGGGCGGCCGCTGCAGCGGCCGCCGCGGGCGAGACGTAGAGGTCCGCCACGAGGTGACCGTCGTGCCGCATCCCGAACGCGATCACATCCGTGGCGCGATCCCTCCCGAACGTGCGTCGGTTCTGGGCACGCATCCGTTGGCTGGAAAGGAACGTCACGCTCACGGTTGCCGCTCCGGCGCGTTCGCCGTCGAGCACCACGCGCACGGTTCGGCGCACCGCGGCGGGCGGGAGCGGCACCTCCACTCCGAGGGCCGCGACACGGACGTCATGCCGGCGGCGTCGCCTTCCAGTCGGCACTGATCCCCCCGACGTTTGCAGGGTAGTCGATGCGGTTGTGGTGGACCCCCGCGAGCACCCGCACGAACTCCTCTTTGACGCGTTCGAGCTGGGAAAGCGTGAGCGGGGCATCGTCGAGTTGTCCGGATTCGACACGCTGCAGCGTCAGGTGATCGATCGCATCCCGGATCTTCTCCGGCGATGGATCGTCGAGCACGCGAAGCGCCGCTTCCACTCCGTCCGCGAGCATGGCGACCGCCGTCTCAACGGATCGCGGACGCGGGCCGGGGTACCGGAACGCATCGGGCGAAATCTCGGAATCCCCGCGGGCCCGGGCTCGCTCGAGGAAGTAGGTGATCTCCGCCGTGCCATGATGTTCCGGGATGAACGCCGTGACGGCTTCCGGGAGCCGGGCCTCCTCCGCGAGGGCCACGCCCTCTTTGACATGACTGCGGATGAGCTGGGCGGAGACCTCCGGCTTGAGCTTGTCGTGCGGATTGCCGCCCGACATCTGGTTTTCGACGAAGAATTGGGGTTTGGCCAGCTTGCCGACGTCGTGATAGTAGCAGCCGACCCGGGCGAGCAACCCGTTGGCACCGATCGCGTTGCACGCCGACTCGCAGAGGTTGGCCATCGCCACGCTGTGCGCGTAGGTCCCGGGCGCTTCCGTGGCGAGGCGGCGGAGCAGCGGGCGCATCGGGTCGGACAGCTCGAGGAGCGTGACGTCGGTCGTGATCCGCCCCAGTGCTTCGAACAGCGGCAGGGCAACCCCCACCAACGCGGCGGACGCCACGGCGTTCACCGCGCCGCGGAGCGCGCTGATCCCGATCGCCTGCGGCTCCCACCCCTGCTGCATACCGACCGCGAGGGCCGTGACGCCGAACGCGACGAGCACGATGGCCATCGTGGTCAGGATCTGGGTGCGCCGACGCACGACGCGCATGCCGATCGCCGCCGCCACGCCGCCAATGAGGGCAAGGTAAAGCGCGCTCGGCATCTGGTACGTCGGCTGGGACGCCACGAGCACGGCGAGGGTCGTAGCGCCGAGCATCGCGACGCGCCCGCTGAACAACGCGGTGAGGAGCATCGCCGCGAAGGGAATCGGGATCAGCTCCGCACCCGGATGCAGAAACCGGGCGTTGAGTGCGGCGCCACCAATTACCGTCGTGAAGATGGTCGTGAACACGGCAATGTGGCGCAGGTTGACGTACGACTCGCGCCGGTACAGCAGCAAGAGGAGCCAGAAGACCGACAGCACCAGACCGGCGGTGAGGAACTGTCCGACCACCGCACGCAGGCTCCGCCCGCCGCCACCGCGCGCGATCAGCTCCGCCCGCAACGCGTCCAGTCGATCGTGGGCATCGGTCGTCACCACCTGGTGCGCCCCGACGATCAACTCATTGGTGCGAACCTGGTCCCTGACGGTGTCGACGTTGGCCCGGATATCCCGCCGCAGGGAGTCCGTTTCCGCCCGATCGAACACTAGGGTCGGGCGGAACACCAGAATCAGCACCTGGAGGTAGATCTGGTCGCCAATCGTCGAGTTCGGCGCGGGATGGCCCTGAATTCGGGCTTCGAGGAACCGCTGGTTGTCCATCACCTCCCCGCGGTCCACGACCCGCTCGGTCTGCCCGTGCTGCACCACCACGATCCGGGAGGCCTCTGCCTGAAGGACTGCGCTGCTGGCGACGCCCCGCCCCAGCTCGCGGCGCAGCAAATCGAGTGTTCCCTTCCGGAATGCGGTTCGTTGGCCGGGAGCGAACAGGAATGCGGCTTCATCCGCGCTGAGGTGGAGGCCGTGGGCCTGCGCGATGATCTCCAGCTCCCCGGGGGCTGTCGCGG
>JAOUDR010000155.1 GCA_029859185.1 Gemmatimonadota bacterium | reverse complement strand
TCAGCCGCAGCGAGGAAAAAGAAGAGACAGTCGGCGCGACGAACTGAACCGAGCGCCGTTCTTGCTGAAGCCTGCCGGGCGCGGACCTTCTCCGCGCCCGTCGTGTTTTCTGCCCCTTCTCCCCCTCCTCCCCCCTCCCAGGGGAGGAGGGGGAGAAGGGGGAGAAGGGGGAGGGGGAGAGGCGGGAGAGCCCGTCACCGCCGCGTGGCGAGCTTGGTGATTCTGTACCCCGCGGCGAACCGCACCCCGCCGCCGACGCCGACCTCGGCAAACAGGCCTCCGCCCCGCCATGGGTGCAGCTCCACGCCAAGCAACAGGAGCATCAGGCCGCGGAGATCGCCGTCGGTCAGCTCGCCGGCAACGCCGGCCCCCAGATACCAGCCGGCGCCTCCGGGTCGCATGGGATAGAGATGATAAGCCACGATGGCCTCGCCGCGGCCGGCCCACCGATCCGGGGCAATCCATCCCGGTCCTGCGGTTGCAGCCACCCGGAGACCGCGACCCAACCGGATCCCAGCGCCGGCCCCGGCGGTGACCATCACCGAGTCTCGCGCCAGCACCATCACCTGGCCCTGCGCGTCCCAGCCCCGCTGGGCAGCGAGGGAGCGCGCCAGCAGCAGGCAGGCAAGCACGCACCCGAGCCTACCCAAGGAGGATCTCGTGGCGGATCGCGATGTCCGGTGCCAGGGAGTGGACCACCGAGCAGTATTTCTCGAGGGAGAGTCCCACCGCACGCTCAGCCTTGGCCCGATCCAGCCCGTCGCCTTCGAGCGCGAAGTGGAACCGGACTTCCGTGAACCGTCGCGGCTCCTCGTCGCGCCGCACCCCCATCACGTTGACCACCAGGTGGTGGAGGGTCACACGCATCTTCGCGAGGATGGCAACGACGTCCGACCCCGCGCAGCCCGCCGTAGCGAGCAGCAGCACCTGCATGGGCGACGGCCCGCCGGCTCCGTCACCATCCACCACGATGGGGGGGGAGGGGGGCTCCGTCCCCTGGCCCTGGAATCGCATTCCGGTTCCGGACCACGTCAGGCGGACGGCACGTTCAGACGGCATGCTCGCTAGTCCTTTCGCGGAGTGAACAAGCCGACCCGCATGTAGTCGGCGATCGCGTACAATGACACGGCACCCGTGGCCCACGCCAGCGGGCGGATGAGGTCGGACCCGGTGAGAAACGCGCCCAGGGTGAGGATCTGGCACACGGTCACGGCCTTGCCGCCGGCGCGGGCGGGAAGCGTCGTGGGGCGCCCGAGCACCACGGTCGTCACGTACGCCAGCAGCGCCACGATGTCCCGCAGCAGAACCGCCCCAATCTCGAACGGGTTCAGTACGTGGCTGCGCAGGACGACCCAGAATCCAGCGGCCATGAACAGCTTGTCGGCTACGGGATCGAGTGCCACCCCGAAGCGGGAACCGCCAAAACGGCGGGCGAGATACCCATCCACCAGATCACTCGCGGCCGCTACGGCCAGAAACGTGGCCCGCGCCACGGCATCGTCCACCAGCACGAATGCCACCGCGAGCGGGATCCGCACGATCGTGGCCGCATCGGGCCACGCGAGGGCGGGTTTCGCTTGCCGCTGTTCAGGTGGCACGGTACCTTGGCGGGAACGTCCTCGCCCCGGGGACGGCGGGAGGGCACATGGACCTCGACCTCATCAAGCGGGCTGCCATTTTCGCCGATCTCAGTGACGACGAGATCGCCGCAATCGCGGAAATCTGCAAGGAGCAGAAGGTTCCCCGGAACCAGTACGTGTTCAAGGAGGGGGAGCCGGGCAACCGCCTGTACATCCTGGCGGAGGGTGAGGTCCGCATCTCGCGCGACATCCCGGGGTCCGGTGAAGAGGCGCTCGCGGTGCTCAAGCGGGGCGCGTGCTTTGGCGAGATGTCCGTGTTCGACCGCTCGGAGCGGTCCACCGACGCGATTGCCAACACGACGTGCATGTTGCTCACGATATCGCGCCCGGACTTCGAGATGTTGCTCGATTTCAACCGCGACCTCGCCTACAAGGTGCTGTGGTCGGTGGTGCGGTTGCTCTCCGGACGGCTGCGCGCCACGAACGACAATCTCCGGTCCTTCCTGGCGATGTCGATGTTCTGACGGCGCACCGCGCCCGCCACCCCTCCATCACCACGACGGTACTCCCGGGTGCGCGGTCTCAGCGGCCGCCACCCGTTCCGCGTACGACGTATTCCGCACGGCAGGCCGGATCGAACGCGGCACGCGCGATCCGCCGGAGATCCGCGACGGTGACCGCGCGGCGGCGCGGTTCCTCCGCCGCGAACTGGTCGAGCCGGTCCTCGATCCAGGCGTCGGCCAGGTCTCCCGCCACCGCGTGCGCATGCTGGCGGCGGATCGCAATGAGGCCAGCCGCATACGCGCGCGCGCGGTCCAGCTCTTCGTCCGGCAGCGGCCCGTCCGCTACCGCACCGAGCACGTCCAGCATGGCCGTCCGCGCCTCGTCCTCCCGTTCCGGCGAGGTCGCGATGTAGGTCAGCACCGCCCCCGCCCGGCGCCGCAGCCACGGTGTCGCGTGGACTGTGTACGCGAGGGCGCGCTGCTCCCGCAGCTCATCGAACAATCGGCCTGCGAGCCCGCTCAGCAGAGAGGCCAGCACCGCGTGCCCGTAGCGATCGTCCGAGCCGGCGGGGGGAGCCGGGAAGGCCATCGCCAGTGCGGTCTGCGCTTTGGCGCGCTCCTCCAGGTGCCGCGCGCCCGCCCACTTGGCCTGCGCCGTCACCGCCCCATCCGTCCCGCGCCAGTCGGCGAATACGGCGCCTGCATCGCGCAGGGCCTGGGGCTCGAGATCTCCGACCACCACCACGAGGGCGCGCCGCTGCAGCGCCGCGGCGTGCCAGTCGCGCAGCGCGTCGGCGTCGATGGCCCGCACGATCTCCGGCTCGCCGAGCGCATCGAGTCCGTAGGCGTCCGCGCCGAACGCCGCGCGGATCACGGCTTCGACCGGGTGGCTGAACATGTCGTCGCGGCGCCGCGCCGCATCGTCCGCCTGGAGACCGGCCTCTCGCATGACGTCATCCGGCGTCAGGGTCGGTCGCTCGAGGATAGTGCGGAGCAGCGCCATCCCGTCGCGCGCCGCCGCCGTGTGCACGGCGAGTGTCACGCCCACTCCGTCCACGTTGGCTACCGTCCCGACCGCTCCACCCAGGAGCTCCGCGGCGGTTGCCAGCTGCTCGATGGACTGTCCGTCAGCGCCGCGGAGTGCCGAGCGAATCAGGAGGCGGGAGATGCCGGCGTTGGCCGGCGTTTCCTGCCCAGGAAGCCCCGGCAGGTAGGCGCCGAGGGCGATGACGCCCGTACCGGGGCGGCGGCGCAGGACCAGATCGACGCCCGGCCACCGCACCACGTGCACGCCGTCGACGCGTGTTTCGTCACCGCCCGACGCGCGGACCGCGGCCGACCTGCGGGCCGGCGCCAGCGGTGACGGTGGCGGCGCCGCCTCGCTCGGCGGCCACGCGAGATCGGCCAGGCACGACTCCGCGGCGCGCGGCACATAGGCAACAGCACCAACCGCGTCACGCGGCAGCCAGCGCGCGGCCACCCGCCGCACGTCGTCCGCCGTCACCGCGTCGAGGGCGGCCCGGTACGTCTCCGCGCGGCGGTACGTCCCCAACGCCTCCTGCTCGGCGAGGAGTGTGGCGCGCCCGTCCGCCGACTCGAGCCGCCGGGCCCAGTACGTCGCGAACAGGGCACGCACGCGCTCGAGTTGTACCGGATCCGGTCCCTGGCCGGCCAACGTCTCCACCAGTCCTACGGCGCGGCGCATGGCCGGTTCGACGCGATCCACCTGGCTCGTGAGCGACACGTCGAACACGCCCACATCACCCGCGTTGAAGTGGCTCGCGCCCACGGCGCTGGCCAAGCCGGGCACACGGATGGCGGTCGTCAGCCACGACGCCCGACCGGAGCCGAGCACCGCCGCCGCAACGTCGAGTGCAGGCGTATCGGCATCGTTCGGCCCCACGGTACGCCACCCGATGGCGGCGAGCGGCCGCTCGACGTCACCGCGCAGCACCCGTATCGCGGCCACACGGCCATCCGGTTCGACGGGACCGGGCTCGATCGCCGCGGCGGGGCGCTGCCAGTTGCCGTAGATGCGGTGCCCCAGGGCGAGCGCCGCCTCGGGGTCGAGGTTGCCGGTGAGGGCCACGATGACCCGATCGGGGGCGTAGCGGCTTTCGTAGTACGCGCGGACGTCCGCGGCGGTGAGCGCCCGCAGGCCGGCCTCCGTGCCGATGCGCCACCGCCGCATGCGGTGCGCCGCGAAGAGCAGTTCGTAGAGCGTCTCGACCGTCACGGCGGCCGGCGTATCGAGCTTCCGTTTGGCTTCCTGGATGATCACTTCGAGTTCACGTCCGAGCTCGTCCGGATCGAGCTTCAGCCCGGTCAGGGCATCCGCGTGAAGGCGCACCGCCCGCTCGAGTCCGTCACCGTCGGCCGGTACCACCGCGTAGTACAGCGTCCGGTCATACGACGTGCTCGCGTTGAGATAGCCGCCGAGCCGCTGCGTCTCGCGCGCCAGGGCGCCGGGACCGAGCTGCGCGGCCCCCTTGAAGTACATGTGTTCGAGGACGTGGGAGATGCCGGCCCAGCGGTCAGGTTCGTCGAAATACCCGGCTTTGACGTGCGTGACGACCGCGACCACGGGCACGGAGGTATCCCGCTGCACGAGCAGCGTGAGCCCATTGGGCAGCACGTCGCGGACGACCGAATCGGTCCAGGGCACGGACAGGGTGGAAGAGGTGGCGGTAGAAGGGACGCGGGGGGATGGTCACCTATCCCGCACGGTCACCGGAGCACGCGAGGGGGGTCAGTGGCCCGCGACCCTCGTCAACGCACGATTCTGAGCAAGCCGGCCACCGCGCTGGCGAGCAAGAAGCTCTCCGCATCGGTCGCCGGTATCACGATGCCCGCCGCGGCCTCGCGCCGGGCGACGAATTCCATGTACTCCTCGAGCGAGCCGCCGATCCGGTGCGGATCGTCGGCCTGCATCTGCTCCACGATTTCCTCCCACGTGCCATTGTAGGTAAATCCCCGCCGGGTGGTCACGCGATGGTGATCCCCGCCGCTGCGGCGGCGCATGCCGTCCAGCTCCATCAGCAGCGTACTGAACAGCTCGAGCTGGAGCGGATCCCGCACGGTGCCGTCCGGTTGCGTGGCCTCGACCTCCGCCAGGAGATCGTCGATCGCATCCGAGTCCGTCGCGAGCTCGGCCAGCCGCTCCGTCCACGGACCCAGCTCCGGATCGTTGGGCTCGAGCCGGTAGATGGACTTCTTGAGTTCGATGAGCCGCCAGACCGCCAGCTCGTCGAGGTGGTCGTCCGGCTGGGTCTGCCCGAAGTGATAGAGTGCCGCCTCGAACTCGCCACGGTCGTACAGCAGGTTCCCGAGGTAGATCCGCGCCTCGAAGTGGTGCGGATCCAACTCCAGGGCGCGACGCAGGTTCTTCACCGCTTCCTGGTCGTCTCCCAGGCGATGGTCGGCATACCCGAGGCAGGCGGACACTTCGGACGACTCGGGATGCGCGGTGCCGGCAACCTCGAAGAAGCGGCGTGCCGCCTGGATGGCGCCTTCGCGAAACAGCGCCCGCCCCGCCTGCAACACGAGATCGTGGTCGTCCCGGAAGCCCAGCACCAGCATCGTCTCGAAGCACTCGAGCGCGCGCGGCGCCTGACCCAGCTTCAGCAGCGCCTCGCCGAGTCCGACCAGGGCGTCTTCGTGTTCCGGGTTGATACGAAGGGCGTCGTCGAAGCTCCGTCTGGCCCACGCGAACTCCTCGCGGGCAAGATGGGCGTACGCCAGTCCGACGTGCAGCTCAGCGGCGAAGGGGAAAGCGGTCAGCCCCTGCCGCAGCAGCGTGATGGCGTCGTCGAATTGACCTTCGTTATAGAGTTGGTGAGCCTGCTCTGCGTAATCCTCGGCACTGAGGAAGGGGTCCGACATGCGCCGTGGACTCCAGTCGAGGTTATCCAACTATAGGAAAGACGCGGACTTCCCACAAGCCTGCGATCCGGCCCCGGCCCCGCGGTCGCCGCCGGGCCGGGGCCGAATGGTGTGCACCGGTTACCGCGGCCGGGGCGTTTCGGAGATCTGGCCGGCGTGGATCAGCCAGGGCGACTGGTCGTTCACCCTGGTCCACACCAGCGTTCCATTGCCCACGAAATAGAGGCGTTCGGAGTTCACGTCGCCCACGATCACGTCCATGGCGTGGCGGAACGTCACCACCGCGGTCCGGGGACCGAGGACCTCGACGCGGGGATCCTGGAGCACCAGGTTCACCTGCCGCGCCGTGTTGTAGAACTCCTGCTGCTTGGCGGCCTCTTCGTCCCACGAGCTCAAGCGCTCGCCATCGGGCCAGGCCATCGTCAGCCCGCCGGCCTGGTCGTAGAAGGTGGCGAGCGAGTCGCGCTGGCGGTTGCTGAACGCCTTGGCCCAGGCCTGGACGCGGGCCTGGAGGTTCTGCTCCGCAACGGCCACCTCCTGGCGAGTCAAGGTTGCCCCCTGGCACGCGGCGAGGGCGAGCCCTCCGAGGGCCACGACGAGCATCTGACGCCGCATATTCATCCTCCGGTCACTGGTCGAGCCGTACTGCTTCCCACCATTCCGCTATAAGGTACCGCGCGGTACCAGACCGTCAAATCAGGGTTGCCGGCCCGTTTC
>JAOUDR010000154.1 GCA_029859185.1 Gemmatimonadota bacterium | reverse complement strand
CGGCGTATGCCGCGACGGCCGCGGCCGCCGCGGCAATGGGCGGGCGCGCCGCGCGCCACTGCGGGCGCGTGAGCAGCACCGCCAGGGCGGCGCCGAGCAGGAGCACGTAAACCTGGAAGTAGCCGATGTCGAGGTAGAGCAGTGCGACCAGGAGCCCGAGGACGAGCGCCGTGATCGCGAAGAGGGCGATGCCCAGGCGGCGGGCGATGTCAGTCATGTTCCTGCCCCGCCGTCGGATGTGGGGCGCCAGGCGCGGGAACCCCGCGGTGCTCCGGGCGCATGCTACGCCAGCGCCTTCGCGATCGCGGTCATCGTGTTCCAGTTCCGCGTGGTGACCGGCACGCCGAGCAGCCGATCGAGCGTCCCCAGCTGCCCGATGGCCTTCATGTGGCGGCGATACATGCCGAACAGTAGCCGATCCTCCCGCCCGATGAGCTTGAGGTCCCATGGCCCTTTGGGTGGGATCGTCATGGGGAGCGACGGCGCCGATCGGGGGCGGCGCCCGAGCACACTCACGAACCAGACGATCTCCCGCGTCACGGGCTGGCCGGCGAACGGTTCACGGGACACGAACGAGAGGATCGTGCGGCCCGGGACGATCATGATCTCGGTCTCGAACGGCAACCGCCGCGTCAGCTCGGCCCGCAGCCGGGCCTGTGCCACCCGTTTCCGGATGACGAACGTGCCCGCCGCGCCAATGTTCACGGCCTCGAGATGGGCCAGTTGCTTTGCCAGGTGGGCGGGTCGGAAGGTCCGGTGACCGCCCACGTTGACCCCGCGCAGCAGGACGACGAGCGCCACGTCCGGATCACCCGCCGTCGGCCGCACGCTGGAGCGCAGCGATATCGATCTTCTTCATGCGCAGCATGGCCTCCGCGGTCCGCCGGGGCGGTGTGCTCAGGGGCGGACCGGCTGTCCGAACGTCAGCCAGTCGCGGTCCGGGAGCCGCACCGAGAATTCGCGTTGGCGCCAGGTCTTGTCGCGCGGTGGTTCCACGTCCGTGATCGGGAGCTGCGCGAGCCGTGGCTGAAGCCAGGCATAGAGCGCGTCCACGTCCGGTACGTCCACGTACACCGCCATCCGTGCCTTGCCATCGAGCTGAAGGCGGCGGCCTCGTTCCTCCAGGACCCGGAGACCCGCACCGCCGAACTCGAGGTAGACGTAGTTGCTTTCGCTGTGCACCAACTCGAATCCCAGCGTATCCACGAAGAGCGCCACTGCCTGCTGCAGGTCCGGCACGTGCAGAAAGGGCGTGATCTGATGAGCTGTGGGCGACCAGGTCATGGTGGCGTCCTCCCGGGGACTTCGCGCACGGCACGCCGCGGGGAACTGGGCCGCGGCTGCCACGTGCGCCTGCTGGGAATCCTGGGGGCGGCCGGGCCTCGCCACAAGGGCTCACCGCACGATGTCAGCGATCAGCTGTTGCGCCGCTTCGCACTGCGCCGGCGGGACCATGAGAGACAGCTCGTCCGCCCCGGTGGCGGCACGGGCGCCCAAGCTCGCGAACTCGTTCTTGACGTAGTACTGGATGCCGGCCTGCTCCAGCGCCGGACGGATCAGCGCCAACTCGGCGTGGCTGGCGGGGCGGTACACCTCGATGAAGGCCGGCGGGGAAGCGGGCATGACGACCTCACAGCTCGCGGGCAGGGGCTAGGCGTCCAGGGGCCTGACCGGTCCATGCGCCGGGTAGATACGGGTCGCGCCGCCTTCCCGCAAGCGGCGCCAGCTCGCCGTCACGGCCTCGGCGTTGGTCTCGTCCACCAGAGCGGGGTGGGTGAGGTCGCCCGTGAAGGCCGCGCCGTCGTCCAGCAGGAGCGAAACGCTGTCGTCCGAATGGCCGGGCGTGTGGACGACCTCGCCCGCGATCCCCAGCTCCCGCAGCAGCCCCCGGCTCGCGGCACACGTGATCACCACGTTGTCGTGCGGCGTGATCTCCACGTACCGGTCCTCCGGCTTGGTCCACTGCCGCATCGCGGGAATGGCGTGCTGCTGCACGTCCAGCACCAGAAGCGGCACGCCCGCCTGCTTCAACTCCTGCGCCAGGCCGGCGTGATCGATGTGATAGTGCGTTGCGAGCCCGTAGCGGATCTCAGCGAGCGGTACTCCCATGCGCCGCAGGTTCGCGCGCAGGGTCCCCATGGTTCCCGGCCACCCGAGGTCCACCAACAGGCGGGATCGGCCGGCGCTCACCACCCAGTAATTGGTAGAGCGATATCCGACGTTGACGATGGTGACCGGCGTGCCCATCACTCCCGCGGCCGGTTCCAGCACGGGAACTCCGCGTGGTAGCAGACGCCCTCCAGGTCTGCGGCCCGCTCCTCGAAGAACGCGCGGGCGTCGGCGATGGCCGCGTTGCAAATGGTCGGGCCCAGCTCCTCGAGCACGTAGCCGAGCAGCAGCCCCGCCTTGAGGTCGCCGATGTCCTGATCCAGCTCCTCGGCGAAGTACTGCCGGATGGAGGCGATCGCGCGGGTGCGGGCCTCGTCGGGAATGGTCAGCGTCGGCTTACCGCGCATGCGGGTGCTCCGTGTGGTTGGGCTGCGCCGTCGTTCATGGCAGTCCGCCGCGCGCTAGTCGCGCGGGCGGATCATGGTCGCGTCGTCGGGCCGGAGCGCCGGGCACGCGTTCGGCTCCACGGTCCACATCGCGTTCGTGACCTTCCAGACGCCCTCGATCTTGGCGAACGCGAACACGTCGATGCCGCAATGCGCCGTCTGGCCGTCGATCCGGAATTCGTACGGGGCCCAGACGAGGGCCATCGCGCCGCGGACCATGACCGTCGGGGACCAGTAGCGCTCGCGGAACGTGCGATCGGTCGCCCGTTCCGGGGCGACCCAGTACGCGTTCGGCCGGGCGGCGACATCCCAGCCGCCGTCGGCACGGGCTGCGAACCGGTAGGTCATGCCTTCGGCCGTCTGCCGCGCCTCCATCGCCGCGAGGTCGTTGGCGGAGATCTCGTGCATGTAGGCGTCCATCACCGCGAGCACCGCCGCTTCCTCGCCGGGCTCGTGACCGGCCGCCGGGGGCGGCGCCTCGGCCGTGGCACAGGCTCCCAACACCAGCGTCGCAACCAGCATCCTGCTCACGTTGCCCTCCCGTTCCGGTCTACGCCGCCTCTCGGTGCATTCTCGAGAATCGTGAGTTCATGGCAGGCGGCCGCGCTCCCCAGTCAGCGTCGTGCGCGGTACGGCATCTTCATGTAGCGGTCGCCGGCGGCAAGCTCGTCCAGCATCTGCGCCAGGCGCTTCGCCCGAGTCTCGGGCCGCTTGGCGCGGGAGATCCAGCCAAGGTAGTCGTTCCGCTGGTACGGTGGGCGGGCCCGGTAGGCCTCCATCAGGCCATGGCGGACAAGCGCGTCTCGCACGAGGGCGGGCATCGGCTGGCGCGGACGCCTGGGGCGCTGCGATTGGCTCGGTGTCAGTGATGCCTCGCGAGGAATCGGGAAGCCACGTGGCCGGTCAGGTACCACTCCCCTCGGACAGCCGTCGCAGGGTTCGGAGCATCCGCTGCTCCATGGTGAAGTCCGCGGGTACCTCGAGCGCCGCCCCCAGCTTCTTCAGCAGGCTGGGATCCCGGAGGTCTTCGATGCAGCTCCTGAGCACCAGCCGCGTCGATCCCGGAGCGGTGCCGAGGACGTAAATCGACCAGGAGCGACGCGGGTCCGGGGTCCCGGCCGTCGTCGTTCCAAGTTCGCCGAAGCACACGTACCGGCCGGGCGCGAGGATCCCGACCGGGATACCGGGTGCGGCCGGATGGAGCTTGATCTCCTGCCCGACCTGGAGGTGCTGGTACTCCGGCAGGATCGACTCGACGTTCTTGACCGGGATCCCCAACATGCGCTCGATCAGCTCGTAGGAGTAGAATCCCGCGCGTCCGAGTCCGAACTGCACCACCCACCGCCACACCAGCGGCGCGGGTGCCGATACGTCAATGGCGCGCGTGTACACGGCGGTGGCGGCGGGCGCGAGTGCGTCGCCCGGCCACACTCGGTCGCGCTCCGCCGGCATCGATCCCCAGTTGCCCAACCAGCGCATGGTGACGGGCCACGTCAGGATGAGGAGCGCGGAGAGGGCGAGCCCCTCGACGCTCTCGAGCGCGAAGCGAGCCACGCTCCGGTACGTCGGCTCTGTGGCCACGTCTCCTCCGTGCGGGCCGTCAGCACCCCTTCAAGTACCGGGGCCGGAACACGAGGTGTCCGGCGCCGTCGCTCAGTTCGCGGCGCGAGCGGCGGGTCACGGCGGTCGGGACGACCGGGGGCGGCGTGCCCTCCTCGCACCACATGTCGGCCGGCTGCTCGGCGCGGAGCACCAGCGCGTCCGACTCCGCCGCGACCACGAGCCAGCCGGACCCGGCCAGCTCGATGATGTCGCCCGCCCGCACGGACATGACCGCCGGGTCGTCGCGCCCCTCGTCGCCGAGCAGCCAGACCGGTTCGGCCCAGGGCCCGGCCGGCAGCCCGAACCACGGGCCGCGCTGCGCGACAAACGTCTGATGAAAGTACGGTCCGTAACCCCAGTCCCGTAGGACGAGATCCGGTGTGAACGGCGCGACCGCAGCAGCGCCAGCCGCGCGGAAGTGCGCGCTCAGGCCTCTGCCGGGAGAGGCGAGCACGAGCAAGTCGCCCACCACGCGGGCCGTGGTGTCAGGCCCGGCGTACAACGTGCGGACCACCACGGCCGGCGCCAGGTGGTTGGCGTAGCATGCGTCGAGCGTGGACGGGTCCGGGCACAGCTCGCCGAGCCGATTCTCGTTCTCGAGCCAGGCGATCTGATCGGGGGCATACAGCGCCACCCACGCCCGGAACGTCGGTGGGTCCTGGGCGTCGAGCGCGGGCGCCATCGCCATCGCCGCGAGCACCAGCACGCCCGGCGCGCCACCGCGGCAGGGGATGCAGAGCCTCATCTCGAGGGGCTCCGCGGCCGTCGGGTGACGCCAGCGCGCGGCCCGCGGTGGCGCGGACGCGTCGGATGCGGCATCAGACGCGGGTCGGGCCGACGCGCACGAGCGTGCCGTTCGGGTCCACCAGCGCAAACTCGCGGGTACCCCAGGGCTTGTCCTCCACGGCTGCGAGTCGTGGGATGCCGGTGGCCGAGAGGTCCAGCCGCGAGAAGTCGGCGTGCAGCGCGTTCACGTCATCCACCCGCCAGTAGCACTGGGCGTAGCTGTCGGATGGCGCGAGATCCGGAAAGGAGAAGAAGTGCATCTCGATGGCGCCACGTTTGAGAATGGCATAGCCGCCGAAGGCCTGTGGCCACCAGCCGACCGTCTCGAACCCGAGCCGCTCGTAGAAGGCCCTGGTCGCCGCGAGGTCACGGGCTGGGAGGATGGGTGCGGCCCACTCTGATCGCACGTGCGGCTCCGGGTGACGGGTTTGGCCGGGAGGTTCGTGGCCGGTTCGACGTTGGTCCCGCGAGAGTCGCGAGGCGGCCTGGCGGTTGGAACCCGCGGGCTGGGGGCTACTGGAGGCTAAGGTAGGGCCGGCGGTGCCCTGCGCCAAGCGGCGTGAGCCCCGCGAAGGCCCGGGCGCCATGGTGGCTTCCGCGTCGGCGGGCAACGAGGGACATTGTGATGGTGCCGCACGACCGATCCGCCGTCCTGTTCATGCTGCTGCTCGTGGGCTGCGGCAGCGACCCGCGCTTCATCTTCGAGAAGAAGCCCGTCGCCGAGGTCCGCCACCATGGCTGGCGGATGGACGTCCCCGACGAGCGGCGCGGCAACGCCCCGTTCCTCAGAGCGCTGTTCACGCGCGAGGGGAACTACCTCCTCACGTTCGGACCCGGACTCAGCGAATGGGACCCGAACACCGGGGAGCTGATACGGACCCTTCCGGGCCAGCTCGACGGCAACGACCTCATCGTGGCGGACGGCACGCACCACCGCATCCTGATGCGGCGCGGGGGCGTCGCGCCCCACCTGCCGGAGGCCCGCGGGCTCGGCATCTGGGATCTGCGCGACGGCACGCTCATCGGAATGATTCCCGAGGAGGACCGCGACCGCGCCATTCCGGTGGGCTTCACGACGAGCGGCGAGCCGGTGGTGTTTCGCTTCGGCGACGTCGAGGTCTGGCAGGCGGACGGCAGCGGGGTCCGCACCACCATCATGCCCCCCGCGGGGAAGCGCTTCTGCGAGCGCGGTGGTACCTACGCCATGAACTACCACGACCAGCAGTGCCACGCGCTCTCCCCCACGGGACGCTGGCTCGCGGTCGCGGCCTGGAATCCCGACGAGCGCCCCATGCTGCTCGAGCCGTTCCTGGCCGACCTGGTCGAGGGCACGCTCGTCCGCATCGAAGTCCCGGACTCGGTGGGCGGCCGGGGCATTCGCAGCTTCGCCTTTTCGAGCGACGAGCGGACGCTTGCCCTCGGCGCGAGTGGGGGGATGTGGATCCAGGACCGCAGTCCCACCGACCGCGGCAGCGCGGCGCGGCAGGGGCCGTTCATCCGGGGCGAGCACCAGCGGAACCAGTTCCTCTCTCCCATGGCCTTCACGGCGAACGACACCCGCATCGTGGCGCTCGGCGACCAGCTCCAGATCAACACCTACGATGTGCAGACTGGGGAGCTGATCGGCCGGGTGGAGCCGCCCTTCGGCGATTTCGAGGGGACGGTCCGGGTGTCCGCCGACGGCTCACGGGCCGTCGTCTACCGTTTCGTGGCGGACATTCTCGTCGTGATCGACGGCGTCACCGGCAAGCAGCGCGGCTACGTCTGTCCCTACTTCTGCAACCGG
>JAOUDR010000153.1 GCA_029859185.1 Gemmatimonadota bacterium | reverse complement strand
GTCCATGAGCTAGGTCCTCGGCTTCCCCTCATCCGCAGCTTCCCTCGGGAAGCCGTGCCGCCCAATCAGCGGAACGAACTGGACCGGGCCCAGGTCCTCCCGCTCGAAGGTCTCGCCACGTCGCGTCACGCGCACGAGGCTCTGGGCTCGGCCCTGCGCCACCGGCGCGACCAGGCGTCCTCCGTCCTCCAGTTGGTCGAGGAGCGGCGCGGGCACCGACGGTCCAGCGGCCGCCACCACGATAGCCTCATACGGCGCGAGCGGGCGCCACCCGATGGTGCCGTCTCCGGTGATCACGAGGACGTTCCGGACACCTGCGGCGGCCAGCGCCTCCTTGGCCACCCGGGCGAGCGGACCCAACCGCTCGATCGTGACGACATCGGGAGACAATCGTGCGAGCAGGGCAGCCTGATACCCAGATCCTGTGCCGATCTCGAGTACGCGGCCGCGGCCCGAGAGTTCCAGGGCCTGGAGGTAGAGGGCTTGGGTGGACGGTTGCGAAATCGTCTGCCCGTGCCCGATGGGGAGCGACGTGTCGTCGTAGGCCTGGTGGGTGAGAACGTCGGGGACGAAGAGGTGGCGGGGCACTTCCCCGACCGCTTGCAGCACGGCCAAGTCGCGGATCCCCTTGGCGCGTAGGTCCTCGACGAGTCGCGCCCGATATCCCCCGAAGCTGTCGCTGCCTAGTCCCCGAGCCGCCATCCATCCACCGCTTCGAGCAACGCATAGTTCGTCAGGTCCACATGCAGCGGTGTGACCGAGATGAATCCGTCCCGGATCGCCCGGAAATCGGAGTCCTCCCGTCCGCTCCACGAGATCTGGCCGCCGCCAATCCAGAAAACCTCCCGGTCCCAGGGATCACGCGTACGCACGAGCGATCCGGAGTAGACCCGATTCCCGAGAGTCGTCGCCCGAATCCCTCGGATCTCATCGCCGGGGATGGGGGGAAAGTTGATGTTCAGCAGCGTCTCGGCGGGAAAGTCGCTGACCCGCAGGATGTCCCGCACCAACAGCTCGATCCAGGGCCGATGGGACTCGATCAACGCGCTGTCCGCCCCGGCAAGCGACATGGCGACGCCGGGGATACCCAGTGATAGCCCCTCCATGGCAGCCGCAACCGTCCCCGAGTAGAGCACGTCCTCGCCCATGTTGGGGCCGTGGTTGATGCCCGAGAAGACGTAGTCCGGCTTCCCCTCGAGCAGCGCGCCCAGGGCGAGCAACACGCAGTCGGTGGGGGTGCCGTCCACCTGGTAGGAGCCGTCCTGGCGCCTGACCGGGCGTAATGGGCGCTGGAGCGTCAGCGAGTGGCTGGCCCCGCTCTGTTCGCGGTCCGGGGCGACCACCGATACGGTGCCGACGGCTCGGCAGACGCTCGAAAGGACGGTGATGCCCCGCGCTTCGATGCCGTCGTCGTTGCTAATCAGTAGGTGCAAGTGGCTTGGTGCGGTCGAGGACGTCCAGGATGCTCTGGAGGTCGGTGCGCAGGCTTTCGATGGTCTCCTGCTGGAGTGCCTCTCGGGCTTCCGCTTTGAGCTGCCCGGTGCGACGGAACTGGTCGATCCGCTGGCGGGCGCCCTCGATCGTGTACTTCTCCGTGTACAGGAGATGCTTGACGAGCATGATCAGCTCGATTTCGCGCCGCTGGTACACACGGTTGCCCGACCGGTTCTTTGCCGGATTGAGGAACCGGAACTGGCTTTCCCAGTAGCGCAGGACGTGTGGCTTGAGGTCCGTCATCTGGCAAACGTCGCCGATGGCGAAGAACTCCTGCACGGGACGCGATGCGGTCACCGCCATTGCTCCGCTTTCAGGGTTCGCTCCATCAGGTCCTGGATGGCCTGCTGCGGGGGTTTGTCCTCGAAGAGCACCAGCGTCACTTCACGCGCAATCGGCAACTCGACTCCATGCCGCGTGCCAAGGTCCACGGCGGTCCGTGCGGTCTGCACCCCCTCCGCCACCGTCCGCCGCTCCGCGAGGATGTCGGCCAAGCGACGACCTTGAGCAAGCTCGATGCCAAGTGAACGATTACGACTGAGACTGCCCGTGGCCGTCAGGAGGAGGTCGCCCATGCCGGCGAGGCCCGCAAACGTCATCGGCTCTGCACCCATGGCGGCGCCCAGGCGGGAGATCTCGGCCAGGCCGCGCGTAATCAGCGCCGCCTGGGTGTTGAAGCCGAGTCCCAATCCCACGAGAATCCCCGCGGCCAGCGCGATGACGTTCTTGAGGGCCCCGCCGAGCTGGACCCCGACGACGTCTGTCGAGGTGTACACGCGAAGGTGCGAATTCGAGAATGCGTGCTGGGTGGCGCCGGCGGCGTCTGGATGCGTGCATGCGGCGACCAAGGCCGTGGGCTGCCGCGCGTAGACCTCGCGCGCGAAACTCGGGCCGGACAGCGCCACGATCTCACAGCCGGGCAACTCCTCACCCAGGACGTGGGTCAGCAGTTGGTCGGTACCGGGCTCGAGGCCCTTCGACACGCTCACCACGAGGACCCTCTGGCCGCCGAGCCCAGCGGCGATCTGCCGGCCGACGTCGCGCACGCCGTGGGACGGCGGAGCGGAGACCACCAGTTCGGTGCCCGCGACTGCCTCGGCAATCGTGCCCGTGGCACGAAGCCGCACATCCAGCGGAGCATCGGGCAGGAACAACTCGTTGACGTGGCGGTCGCCGATCGACTGCACCACGTCCGCCTCCCGGGCCCAGATGGTCACCTCGTGACCGTTGCGGGCGAGCAGTTCCGCCAGGGTCGTCCCCCAACTTCCCGCACCGATGACGGCGGCGCGCACGCTAGGCCTCCCGCCGCTGGCCAAAGCGATGCTCGGTGCCGGCGAGGAGTCGGGCCACGTTGCTGCGGTGGGTAAACACGATGAACGCTGCGAGGATCAGGCCGACGGGGGCGACCCACGGGTTGGCAGTCCCGATGATCCACGCCGCGAAGGGAAACACCACGGCGCCAAGCATCGACCCGAGGGAGACGTAGCCCGTCGCCTTGAGCACCACTGCCCACACGAGAAACGAGACCAGGAGGGGAACGGGGGCAAGCGCCAACACCACGCCACCGGCCGTCGCGACGCCCTTTCCCCCTCGAAACCGGACGAACACCGAGAACACGTGACCGACGATCGCGGCCGCACCGACGACCAATGGCAGCCATGTCTCAGGTCCCACGCGAGCGGGAAGGAGGAGCGTCGGGGCCGCGCCTTTGGCGACGTCGAACAGGCCGGCCGGGACGGCGTACTTCCAGCCGAGTGTCCGGTAGAGATTGGTCGCCCCGAGGTTGCCGCTTCCCACCGCGCGAAGGTCCACGCCCGCGGCGAACCGCGCGACCAGCCACGACATGGGGATGGCCCCCAGCAGATAGGCGATGACGAGGGCGACGGGCAGACTCATCGGCGGCCACGCTTGCGCCGCAGCTTGAGCCGCAGTGGGACGCCGGTGAACCCCCACGCCGATCGGAAACCGTTGGCCAGGAATCGCTGATAGGACTCCAACACCGCATCCGGAGCATTGGACACGATGGCGAAGGTCGGCGGTGCCGTCCCGATTTGGGAGCCGTAGAGGATGTTGACCTCCTGACCGCCGTGTTGGGGCGGCTGGTTGCGCTGGACCAATGCCTCGAGCACCCGATTCACCTCTGCCGTCCCGATCCGCCGATGCCGTTGCTCGGCAACCTCGAGGATCGATTCCAGAATCCGCCGCACCCGCTGGCCGGTCAGCGCCGACACGTAGATGAAGGGCACGGCGTCGAGGAACGGCGCCCGCTCAACCACTTCCGCGCGGCCGCGCTCGGCCGTATTCGTGTCCTTCTCTTCAATCAGGTCCCACTTGTTCACCGCGACGATCAGTCCGGAGCCCTGCTCCCACACCTGCGAGGCCACCCGCACGTCCTGCACGTGCAGCCCGTCCGCCGCATCCACCACGAGCACACAAACATCCGCCCGTTCCACCGCCCGCTCCGTGCGGAGAGCGGAGTAGAATTCGACTTCATCCTTTACTTTCGTCCGCCTCCGTAACCCCGCCGTATCAATGAAGTTGAGGCTCGTGTCCTGATACCGCAAGGGGGAGTCGATGGCATCCCGTGTGGTGCCGGACTCCGGGGCCACGACAGCCCGTTCCTCTCCAAGGAGGCGATTGACGATGCTTGATTTTCCTACATTTGGGCGTCCCACCACAGCGACCTGGATCACATCCTCGTCTTTCGCCTCGCTGTCCACCGGCGGAAGCAGTGCGACCGCGTGATCGAGGAGGTCTCCGGTGCCCTTGCCCGCCGCCGCGGAAACGGGACAGGGCTCACCCAGCCCCAGTTCGTGGAATACCAGGTGAGCGTACGGTTCTTCGAGGGGATCGTCCACCTTGTTGGCGGCCACGAGCACCCGCTCGCGGTGCTGTCGCAACAGGCCAGCGATGCCCAGGTCGGCGGGGTGCACGCCGGCGCGGGCATCGACGACCAGCAAGACCACGTCGGCGTCAGCGATGGCCAGGGTGACCTGGCGTCGCACCGCCGTGCTCAGCGCGTCATCGCCGGTTGCGGTCCACCCACCGGTATCGACCAGCCAGAAGTCCCGGCCGTTCCAGGTGGCCGGGGCAAACTGACGGTCGCGGGTGACGCCGGGACGGTCGTGGGTGATGGCCCTGCGGCCCCCCGCCAGCCGGTTGAACAGGGTCGACTTCCCAACATTCGGCCGACCGACGATGGCGATGGTGTGACGACTCACAACGAGTACCCGGCGAGCACATCGCCAAAGTCGTGGGACACCCGCACGTCGCACGGGACCGTCGCGGCGAGCGCGGCAAACGAGAGGTCGTCCATGAACAGTCCGTCGTCGTTCACGGCTTCCGCGGGGAGCAGGGCCAGCGTCAGGTCACGCCGGTCCGCGAGGGCCGCCTGAAATGCCCGCCCAGGCAACAGGGCCGCCGTCGTCACCGACGGGCCGAAGAGCGGGTTCTCGAGGGCGATCACCTCGAAGCGTCCGCCGGTGCCTTCGGCCAGCCCGGCAGTCACGAGCGGCATGAGGCGGCCCATCGCGGTGCCGGTCACGACCGCGACGGCGTGTCCCTCGAGTCGAGGGAGTTCGCCCGCGTAGGCCGCGACCCGCCGCTGGAGCGCCCGCACGCTGCCGACGCCGTTCTCAACCTGCTCGAAGTCCCCGTACCACTCTGCCGGTGGCAGCGGCGTCTCCGCCACGAGATAGAGATCGTCGGATCCGTGCACCCAGCGGTGTCCGCGCTCGGCGGCGGCCCGCTCGGCAAACCGGTGGACCACGGCAAGGGCCGCGCGACACTCGTCGCGCGTCGGCTCCCGTACCAACGCGAGCTTGCTGAAGCTGGTCAAGCCGACCGGTACGACCGAGACCGACAGCACGTGCTCACCCAGGCTGTACAGCTCGGTCAGGCTCCGCTCCAGGATCGGCCCGTCGTTCACGCCAGGCTGAAGCACGATCTGCGTGTGGACGCGGATCCCGCCCCCGAGAAAGAGGCGCAGCTGCTCCATGACGTCCGGCGCACGCGGGTTCCGCAGGTAGCGTCGGCGAAGCACCGTGTCGGTCGCGTGGACGGAGACGTACAGCGGCGACAGCCGATACTCGAGGATCCGTGCGATATCCCGCGGTTTGAGGTTGGTCAGGGTCGCGAAGTTGCCATACCGGAAGGAGAGCCGGTAGTCGTCATCCCGGATGTACAGGTTGGATCGCAGCCCCTCAGGGAGCCCATCCACGAAGCAGAAGTCGCAGCGGTTGGCGCAGCGCCGGACATGCGGCGGATCGAGCTCGATCCCGAAGGGCATGTCCTCGGGCCGCTCGATGTCGTATTCGACCGATTGCCCGTCGGGTTGCCGCGTGACCAGGACGAACGCATCCTCAGCGGACAGGAACTCCCAGTCGAGGAAGTCCTCGAGCGGTCGCCCGTCAATCGCCAGGAGCTCAGTCTCCGGGGTGATCCCCAACTCGGCGGCGAGGCCATCGGGGGCAACCGACCGAACGCGTACCATCGTGTCAGCCCGATCCTCGGTCGAGAAAACAAAGGAGGGAGGGGGGGCCCTCCCTCGGTCCATCAGCGGCGGCGAAAGTTACGCCCGCCGGGCGAAGGCCGCCACTTCACTCGCGCCGATACCGCCAGGAGGCAGCGCCACCACGGTCCACACGCACAGAGAGGGGCGCGCGGCCGCCGGGTTCGAGCGCGGGGATGGTGACCGACGAGGTGAAGGCGACGCCACCCTCGTCATCGAGGAACTCGAACAGCAACGTCAGCGGTCCCAGGGCCTGGGGCCGCGCGTTCCGGGCGTAGCCGGTGACCGACGTGGAGTGCTCGGTGGTCTGGAACTGCGTCACGCGCACGTGCCAGCCCAGTCCGGTATCGGCCATCGCAACCCATCGCCGAGCCGAGTCGGCCTGCCCCGCGACATCCCATGCGAGCGCCACGGCACGGGCGCCCCCATCGTCCAGCGGGGCCAGCGCGAGGCGCTGCTGAGCGATGGACATCAGTCGTTCCGCGTTGCGCTGGGCGTAGTACACATGGGTGGCGAGTCCCAGCGCGGCATGATCATTGGGATGGTGCGCCAGGGAACCTTCGAGGAGGCGAGCCGCATCCTCGTAGAGGCCATCGCCATAGAGACT
Source organism: Gemmatimonadota bacterium (assembly GCA_029859185.1). GTDB lineage: Bacteria > Gemmatimonadota > Gemmatimonadetes > Gemmatimonadales > GWC2-71-9 > JAOTWJ01. The sequence continues at coordinate 134 of JAOUDR010000153.1, read as the reverse complement.
CATGGCGGCGGGGACCACGGCCGAAGGGGCGGCGTCCGCGGAGGCAGCCACGCGCTCGACGAGCGCATCCAGTGCGGCCCGATCCCCGGCCGTCGCCTGCATCCGGAGCAACTGGATCGCGACCTCGAAGTCTT
>JAOUDR010000152.1 GCA_029859185.1 Gemmatimonadota bacterium | reverse complement strand
ACCCGCAGGCGCCCGTCGCGGACGTGGACCAGGACCCGGCGATTCTGATGGACCGCCACGGGCGTCGCCAGCGCCAGACCCGCCCGGACGAGGCGCCCACGGAGCAGGACCGCGTCGGCCTCGTGTCCGGCCGCCGACCTCACGAGTGGGTGGTACCCCGCCGACGGGCGAACTGATGCCGATCCGAGTGGCGGAACACGCGGCGGGCCGCATCCCAGCGGTACTGCTCGACGTGAATCGCTTCCTCCTCGATCAACACGCGGAAGAACACCGCGGGCCGACCGCCACGCGAACGGGTAGACAGGGTACCCGCGCAAGCGATGACGGTACCGCCGAACGTGTCGACCTGTTCCTGGTGGTCGTGACCACATAGCACCACATCCGCCCCTGAGTCGACAATGCGACGCTGGGCAACGCGCCAGCGGGCGAGTCCCATCCGGCGGGAGAGATCCCCGCGCAGCACGTTGTGGTGCAGCACGAGCACGCGGGCCTGGTCGGGGCGGGCGGCGGCAAAGGCGGTCGCCGCCCGATCGATCTCGGAGCGTGGGAGGTGCCCCTTGACCGCGATGTCCCGTAGTCGAGGGGTGAGAGATCCCCAGGCGACGCCGTGCGAAGTCAACACGCCGCACATCACGACGCCGGGGAGATCCAGAGTCGGCGTGAGTTGGGGCCCGAAGTACTGCCGGTACTTCCGGTACTTGGCCGATGGCCCGAACGGGATGAACGGGCGGCGCCACCACTGGACGTCGTGATTCCCCGGGATCACGTAGACCGTTCCCGCACGGGCAAGCTCCCGGACGAACGCGCGCGCACGCTGGAACTCACCGTGGCGGGCCCGCTGCGTGAGGTCCCCGGAGATCACGATCGCGTCCGGCTCGAGATCGGGGACGAGCGCTTCGACGGCCTCGATCTGCGCGAGGTCGGCGACGCCCCCGAAGTGCACGTCGGAGAGGTGGACGAGACTGATCGTCATGTTGGGTGGCCTAGCGGGCGCGGAGCCACTCGCTCACGATCCGCGCGGTGATCCTGCGAGTCACGAGAAACCAGGTGACGGTGGCGGCCGCGCCGATCATGCGGGGCCCCTGCAGCGGCGGCAGGACCGACATGACGTACAGGCCGAACACGAGCGTCGTGCCCAGGCTGACCCAGCGCGCGGCACGGGCCGCGCGCGCGTTGATTTCGCGTGTGCATACGTCGCACAGCTCGCCGAGCGGCAGGTCCACGGTCCGGTGGCAGCGTGGGCATTCCCGCTCACGCAAGACGCCGAACGACGGCGACAGTGAACTCGTCCGTCGAAACATGTCCCCCCACGTCCCGGGTGCGGATCCCGTCGTCGCACAACGTGCGTTCCACCGCGGTGCGGATGCGCCGGGCAACCGTCAGGTCGCCCAAGTGGTCGAGCATCATACAGCTTGCCAGCAGCAGGGCGGTCGGGTTTGCCACGCCCTGCCCGGCAATATCGGGGGCCGAACCGTGCACCGCTTCGAACAGCGCCCCCGTCTCGCCAATGTTGGCCCCCGGCGCCAGGCCCAGCCCGCCCACCAGTCCTGCGATCTCGTCACTCAGGATGTCACCGAACATGTTCGTCGTGACCATCACGTCGAACTGTCCCGGATCGAGCACGAGCTTCATCGCGCAGGCGTCGATGATGACATCGTCCATCGCGACCCGCCCGTGGTACTCCTCGGCAACCTCGCGCGCCACGTCGAGGAACAACCCGCTCGTGGCCTTGAGGATGTTGGCCTTGTGCACCACGGTCACCCGCCGGCGACCGTGGCGAACGGCGTATTCGAACGCGTAGCGGACGATGCGCTCGCATCCCTGCCGGGTGACGATGGCGGTGGATTGCGCGACGGCGCGGGGATCCCCCCCGACCGTCACAAACGTCTCGAACCCGATGTACAGCCCCTCGGTGTTCTCCCGCACGAGCACGATGTCGACGTCCTCGTATCGGCCGCCGGGGATGATCGTGCGTGTGGGTCGGATGTTCGCGTAGAGGTCGAATTCCTTGCGCAGCGCGACGTTGACCGACCGGAATCCCTTGCCGATGGGCGTGGTGAGCGGCCCCTTCAGCACGATACGGTTCCGTCGCACGCTCTCCAGCGTGTCCCCCGGCAGCGGGTCGCCGGTTGCCTCGAGTGCCGCCATCCCACCGAGTTGCCGATCCCATCGGATGTCGGCGCCTGCCGCGTCGAGAATCCGCAGGACGGCGTCCGTGATCTCAGGCCCGATTCCGTCACCCGGAATCAGCGTGATCACGTGGGTCACGGCAGTCCCGGGGTCAGCGTCTTGAACGCGACGCGCAGCGCCTCCCACGGATCGTCCCCCACACCACGCGCCACCGTACGCCACGGCAGGAGCCCGGTCCGGACGTCGGCCATCACGAGCGTGAGCTCGGCCTGCCCACGACCGTCGGGGGTACGCGTGAAGATCAGCGCGGTCGGGACGAGCGAAAACCGATCGGCCGCCACCCCGTTGAGCGACCGCATCTGGCTCCGCAGCGGGTCCGGAATGCGCTCGACCCCCGGTGCGCGCAGGAGCGCCGTTCCCATCTGATCGGGATTGGTCAGTAGCCCCGGAGCCCGCGCGGCGGCGCGGCGGAGGTCGGCCGGCAAGATCCACGTGACTTCCGGGGAGCGCTCGGTGAGCAGCGCTCCGATAATGCTGTCGGCCCGATCCAGCGCTTCCCGGCGAATGGCCAGGTAGGGCTGCCAGTCGAGCTCCTCCGCAGCCGTCACGAGCGTGACCGGGTACACGGCCACCGGTTCGCCCGCGATGCCGGCCGTCGGCAGTTCCAGGGTGGGCTCCGGCTCGGGCGCCTGATCGTCCGCGCCGGAGGACTTGCCACCGCACCCAAGCACGAGCGCCGCGACGACCACGACCCACGCTAGGCGTTGCGCCACTGTGCCTCCCGCCCCTCGAGCGCCGCCTGGATGCCTTCGTGGGGATCCTGGAGCGCGAGCAGGTCCCGTAGATACAGATTCTCCACCTTGAACAACGCTTCCTCGTACGTGGCGTAGTAAGACTCGGTCTGCGCGCGGCGCGCAAGCTGGAGCACGGGACCCGAGTTGGCAATCAGCCGATCGATCATGTGCTGGAGCCCCTGCTCGAACTCGGTGTCCGGGAAGACCCGATTGACGAGCCCAAACGAGGCAAGCTCGTCGGCGGCAATCTCCTCGCCGAGCAGAATCCACTCCATGGCCTTCCGCCGGGGGGCCGCGCGGGGCAGGATCACGCAGGGAACCGGCGGGAAAAGCCCGGTTCGCACCTCCGGGAGCGAAAACACCGCGGATCGCTTCGCTACCACCAGGTTGCACCCGAGGGCCAGGGCAAAGCCCCCCGCGGCGGCGGCCCCGTTGACTGCGGCGACGCTGACGACGTTCAGCAACCGAATCGTCTCGAAGATCCGGTGGAATACCTGCACCAGTCGCGTCACGCGATCTCGGGAGTGCTCGGTGAGGTCCATCCCGCGGCTGAAGACCGCTCCGGAGCCCCGGATGACCAGCACCTTCAGATCACCGGCGTCTCGGAGACCGAGCAGCGCGCCGTTGATCTCCTCCGTCATCTCGAGGGACATGACGTTGGCCGGTGGGCGCTCGAGCGTGAGCGTCGCCACCTGTCCCTGGTGCGAGACCTCCAGGACCACGAACTGTGAAGTCACTGCCAGCTCCCTCGCGTGGGGGGGGCCCATCACGGGCCGGGGGCCGCGCGGGGCTTCAGACGATGCTCAGTCCACCGTCGACAAAAATAACCTGCCCGGTGATGTGTCGGGCTTCAGGAGAGCAAAGGAAGACGACGACGTTGCCGACATCCTCGGGTTCGGCCAGGCGGCCGAGCACCGAGTTGTGCTTGGCACGGTCCACGACGTCCGCGGGTAACGACTCCAGCGCCTCGGTGCGCACGTAGCCCGGAGCCACCGCGTTGACGTTGACGCCGGCCGGCCCCAGCTCCGCCGCCGTGGCGCGGGTCAGGCCAATGAGGGCAGCCTTGCTGGCCGCGAAGGCCACCACTCCGAAGCTCGGGTGGAACGCCTGGATGGAAGCCACGTTGACGATCTTGCCCATCCGCTGAACCCGGAACAGCCTGGCGACGGCCTGCGTGCAATGGAACGCGCCCGTGAGATTGGTGTCCAGAACTTCGCGCCACTGCTTCGACCCGAGGCGCCACAGGGCCGCATCCCGGGTGATCCCCGCGTTGTTGACGAGATAGTGTACCCCACCCAACTCCGCCTTGGCCCGCTCGACGAAGCGCTCCACCGCTTCCAAGTTCCGGACGTCGCAGCGCTCCGAGTAGACCGAGACGCCGAACGCCCGCAAGGCGGTCTCGGTGAGCAGGGCCTGCTCCGGAATATCGCGCCCCGGCAGATCAATGTAGTTGAACGCGATGTTGACCCCGCGACGGGCGAACTCGAGCGCGACAGCCCGCCCAATGCCGGTCGCCCCGCCCGTCACGATGGCCGTGTTCAGACGCATCGTGCTCTCCACGGCGAGGGCCGGTTGAGGTTGGGCAACAGGCGTCGCCACGCCCCCCCCACCGCGGCGGGGGGCCACCTCCCAATCTGGGGACTCAGGCATGTACGGGATGGTGGGCCGCCGGGGGAAAAACTGGGAGAAAGTACGACCGGACTCGCCCCCCGGCAACCACCGTGCTCAGGATCCGGACCCGGGACGCAGCCCAATGACGGCCGCGGCCGCCACCGCGAGCCCCAGGACCGCCACCGCACTCACACCCAGGGCCATCGGTCCACCTGCCCACTGGTAGATGGCACCCAGCGCGAGGCCGCCGGGCAGCGCCACCACGCCTGTTCCTGCGTGGTACACGCCGAACCGCCGCCCGCGGGCTTTCTTCCCGCCCCACGCGGCCACCAGGGCCCGCTCGGGGGACTCGGTGCATGCCGAGACGAGGCCGAGTCCCAGCAGCCACAGCCCGCCCCAGGGCCCCGTAACCACCGCCATGCCTCCGGACACCCCCGCGTAGGCGACCCAGCCCAGAAGCATGGTCCGCGCCGGGCCGAGGCGATCGCTCAACCACCCGCCGGGGTAGCTCGCCCCCGTCCGGACGACATGCAACGCCGCCCACATCACGGGCACTAGCGGCGCTGCGATGCCCAGGTCCTGCAGGCGGAGGAGAAACAGCGCCTCCGGCATCCGGAGGCCGGCGAACAGGAAGATGAGCGCCACGACCACCGGCCTCGGCGCGTGGCCCTCGACCTGGGGTGGGCGCGTCGATTGGTCGGTGGCGCCGTCCGGTCTCGCGAATCGGCGGAGCGCGACCATTGCGACCACCACCGCCAACACCCCCGGAACGATGCTCCAGAGAATCACCGTCTCCGCGCGCACCGCGAACGCCGCCATGAGGCCACCGGCCACGAGTGGGCCCACCGTCGCCCCCGCGTGGTCCATGGCCCGGTGGAATCCGAACGCGCGCCCGCGCAGCGAGGGGTCCACCGCATCAGCGATGACCGCATCCCGTGGGGGATTGCGGGCCCCCTTCCCCACCCGATCCGCTGCGCGTAGCCCCACGACCTGCCAGGCCGCCCCCGTGATGGCCATGAGCGGACGGGTCACCGCCGCCGTCAGATAGCCGAACACGATGAGTGGTTGCCGCCATGCCGGACGATCACTCAGCCACCCCGCCGCCAGCTTCACGACCGCCGACACGGCGTCAGCAACCCCATCGAGCGCACCGAGGGCCAGGGCACCGGCCCCGAGCCCCCGGGTGATCAGTTGGGGGAGGAGCGGATACACCATCTCACTGGCGAGGTCGTTGAAGAACGACACGGCTCCCAGCCCGCGCACAACCGGTGGAAGCCGGGTCCCCCCCGACACGGGTGGGGTGTCAGCCATCGAGATCCAGTCCCCAGCGGATCAGGCTGGGAGCGAGGGCGCCGTAGGCAAGCAGCGCGTCGTGGAACGCGCGAACCGTCCCTGCCGGCCCCGCGCGCTCCAGGTACGCCGATCGCAGGGCCAGCATCTCCCGGCGCCCGACGGCATACGCCAGCTGCCCCCCTGGTGCATCGAACGCCCGGCGCACTTCTGCCTCCGCACGCGTCCGCGACAGCTGGAGACGCGTGGTCAGGAGTTCCACCGCCGCACCGTACGACAGCGCACCGGTGTGCACGCCGATGTCCACCGGGATCCGCAGCGCGCGCCACAAGAGCGCGACCAGCCGGAAGAAGCGCTCGTCGGGATTCGCATAGAACCCTGTCTCGTCCATCAGCCCCTCGCAGTACAACGCCCATCCCTCCACCGTGAGGGACGTGTGCAGCAGGCGACGGGTATTCCGTGGGAGCCGGTACGTCGTGAGAAAGTGCAGGTGGTGCCCGGGGAACCCCTCGTGCACCGCGGTGGCGGCGACGCCGGCCTGCGAGTGGTCCCCCAATCCTGCCCCGTCGGGCCGGGTGACGAGAAACACCCCCGAGCGGTCACCGGCGAGTGGCCCCGGGGGTTGATACGCCGCCACGGGGATCCACGGCACCGCATACGGCGGGGTGGCGCGCACTTCGAGCACTTCGCCGGGGACGGTTGCCAACTGATGCTCCTCGACGTGGCCGCGCGCGCGCGCCAACGCGTCGCGGTAGGTGCCCACCAGCAGGTCCGGCTCCACGCGGTCCTCTCGCAGCCGCAGCATCACGTCTTGCCACGGCGCCGACCCAAGGGTACGGGCGAGGGCCGTGAGCTCCCGCTCGGTTTCCGCAACCAACGCTCCCGCGTACCGCAGGAGCTCCTCCGTCGACGCCGCCATCGCGTGCTCGTGCGCGAGCCGGAAC
>JAOUDR010000151.1 GCA_029859185.1 Gemmatimonadota bacterium | reverse complement strand
GCAGTCCCTCAGGAACCGCCAGCGCCACGGACGGCACCATCGCCGCGGCGGTGGCCACGAGCAGCACGCCGATGACGCGGAGGACCTCGAGCGGGTTCACGTCGGGAAGGCGCGCGTGACCGGGCCCACGGCATCCGGGAGCGCGAAGACGATCGCCGAGTCCCCGACCCGCAGGGCATCCCGTCCGGTGGGGACCACGACGGAGTTCCCGCGGACGATGGCCCCCACAATGGCCCCGTCCGGGAACCCCGCTTCGGCCAGGGGGCGCCCCACCATCGGCGACCCTGGGGTCACCACGAGGGACAGCACTTCCGCGTCGTTGGCCTGGAGGGTCGCGACCCGCTGGACGCTCCCGCGTCGCACGTAGCGCAGCAGGGCGCTCGCGGCGCTCAGCCGGGGGCTGACCGCCGCATCCAGGCCGAGCCGGCGGGCCAGCGGCACGTAGTCGCTCTTGTTCACCAGCGTGATGACCTGCTTCGCACCAGCGTGCTTCGCGACCAGCGACGCAATGATGTTGGTCTCGTCGTAGTCCGTCAGCGCAACGAAGGCGTCCATCCCCCCGACCCCTTCGAGCTCGAGCAGCTCGATGTCGGTCACGTTGCCGTTCAGGACGAGGGTGCGCTCGAGCTTCTCGGCCAGCTCCAGTGCCCGCTCGCGATCCTCGACGATCGCGATCGTGTCGAGGCCGTGCTGCTGGAGCAATTGCGCCATGTAGAACGTCTCGACGCTCCCACCGGCCAGCATCACGCGTTGCGCTTTCTCGTGCCGGTGACCGGTCAATTCGAGCGCCCGCGGGATCTCCGCCGCCGCCGCAATCACGTAGACATGGTCACCGACATGGATCTCGGAGGAGCCGCTCGGGATGATGGTCTCCCCCTCTCGCTCGACCGCCACCGTGAGGAGCTGCCGTCCATGCTCCCCCGCCCCGATGGTGGAGAGCTTGCGGTTCGCGATGGGCGCCCCTTCGGCAACCCACAGGCCGAGGAGCTGCACGGCCCCGCCGGCGAACACGACCACGTCCGAGGCGGCCGTCGACTGCAGCAGCCGGAACGCCTCGAGCGCCAGCTCCCGCTCGGGATTGATGAGGAGATCCACGCCGAACGTCCCCGGCTGCACCGCGCTGCGCTCCGCATAGAAGTCGGGGTTGGAGACACGCGCGACCTTGACCAAGCCGGCGCGCGACGGGGCGGACATGCAGGTCACGAGGTTGACCTCGTCCACGCTGGTCACCGCCAGCAGCAGTCCGGCGTCCTTCAAGCCGGCCCGCGCGAGCACCGACGGGCTCGCGCCATTGCCTTCCAGCACGGCCACGTCGAGGTGGCTCTCGACGTAGTCGAGGCGCTCCGGCGCGACGTCCACGATCACGACGTCGTGCTGTTCCTTCGCCAGCCGGTCGGCAACGTGGTACCCGACTTCGCCCGCCCCCACGATGATCACGCGCATGGGCTAGCCCTCGCTCCTGACTTGCACAAGCATCGTCCGGATCGCGTCGTCCGGGCCCGCGACGATCGCCACGTCCGAGTCGCGCAGCGGACGATCCGGATCCGGCACGACCTCGATCTTGCCCGCGAGCATGTCGCGCAGCGCCACGACCTGAATCCCGTGGTTCGCCGGCAACGCCAGGTCTCGCAGCGTGCGCCCCAGCCACCCATCGGGGATCGCCACTTCCTGCAACGAAAACCCGGGGGCAAGCGGCACGTAATCCAGCACAGTTCTGGACGTGATCCGGTGCGCCAATCGGTCGGCGACCTCCCGCTCGGGGAAGATCGTCTCGCGGACGCCGAAGGCCTCGAGCGCCCGGGCGGCTTCGGGACTCCCGACCTTCACGTAGATGTCCTTCACGCCAAGATCACGGAGCGCGAGCGTCGCCAGGATGCTCGTGGCGAGGTCCTCGCCGGTGGACACGATGGCCACGTCGGCACCTCTGGCCCCAACCTGGTCGAGGACGGCCCGATCTGTGGCGTCTCCGAGCACCGCTGCCGAGACTTCCGTCTTGAAGCGGTCCACGAGTTGCGCGTCGCGCTCGATGGCAATCACGTCATGGCCGGCCGCATACAGGGCGCGGGCGGCCCAGCCGCCGAAGTGCCCGAGTCCCACCACCACGAAGCGTTGCATGATACTCCCTGGAGCCGCCGGCTCAGCCGACGGTCACATCCTCGTACGCGTACCGGTAGGTCACGGCGGGGCCTCGCCGCGCTGCCATGGCCGCCGCGAGCGCGAGCGGACCCACGCGCCCTACGAACATAAGCGCGATCAGTACGATCCGTCCGGCTGACGTCAGTTCACCTGTCTTGTCCATCGAGAGCCCCACCGTCCCGAAGGCGCTGTGGACCTCGAAGACGATCCGCACGAAGTCCGCGCGGTCCTGCGAGGCGGCGACCGGCTCCACGAGCAGGAGCAGGAACGTCGCGAACGCCAGAATCGCGATCCCGGCCACGCCCAGCGCGGCGGCGCGTCCGACGGACTCTTCCCGGACCGTGCGCCCTCCGACGGAGACGTGCTGGTACCCGCGCAGTCGGGTCCAAAACCCGAGGAGAAGCAGGGCGGCGCTGGTGACCTTGAGTCCACCGGCGGTCGAGCCCGGTGCGCCCCCGATGATCATGAGGGCCACCGTCAGGGCCAGGCTGGGATTGGAGACCTGCCCGTAGTCGACCGTGTTGAACCCCGCGGTCCGCGGCGTCACGGCCATGAACACGGCGTTCACGAAGCGGGACCACGGCGCGAGGCCCTCCAGCGAATGCTGGCGCTCGAAAAAGAGAAACACGATCGTGGCTCCGACGAGCAGGACCGCCGTTGCGCTGAGTGCGAGACGTGACTGGGTCGAGAGTCGTCGGACCGACCGCCGGATCCAACGCTGGCGCACCTCGTCAAGTACGACGAAGCCGAGTCCCCCAAGCACGATCACGGTCCCGATCGTCAGGAGCACGGGTGTGCTCGTCCGCCAGCCGACGAGTGAGTCGCTGAACGTCGAGAACCCGGCATTGCAGAAGGCGGAGATGGCGTGGAACACCGACGGCCAAACAGCACCGGCGTCGCCCAATGGCGCCCGCCAGAGGAGCCAGAGTCCCACAGCCCCGGCCCCTTCGATGGCAAGCGTCAGGTAGAACACCGGCCGGAGCACGCTGCGGATGGCTCCCACCCGCACACCGTAGCCGGATCCGGTTGCCACCTCGACCTCGAGTGAGCCGCGGCCGCCCAACAACTGGATGATCATCGTGGCAAACGCCAGAATGCCCAGTCCGCCGGCTTGAATGAGCAGCAGGAGCCACGCCTGCCCCCACCCGGTGAAGTACGTCGCCGTATCCACCACGGTCAGGCCGGTCACGCAGACCGCTGAGGCGGCCGTGAAGAGTGCGTCGATGACGCCCAGGCGAGGGCCTGTATACAGGCCGGGCAGCAGCAGCAGACCGGCGGTGCCCGCAACCACCAGTCCGGCGAACGAGAGAACGAAGAGACGGATGCCGTGGACACGCCGTCGCAGCCCCTCGCGGCGGGCCAGGCGGGGCGCGCCAGCAGCCGGCGTACGCACGTCGGTCAGGCGAGCGTTCGGGCGATCACCGCGCCCGCGCGCGCGGCCTGCTCGACGGTGACGTCCAGGTGCGTCACGGCGCGCAGCCGCGTGGCGCCGAACGGCACCACCAGCACACCCGCCTCGGCGAGCTTGGCGATCGCCGTGTCCGCCGTGTCCCGTTGCAGATCGATCATGACGATGTTGGTCGCGGGCGGGCGGGCATCGAGGTGCGGGTGCTGCTGGAGCTCGGCGGCCAGGGCCTGGGCGGCCGCATGATCGTCGCCGAGCCGCGGCAGCACGTGGTCGAGCGCGTACAGACACGCCGCCGTCAGGACGCCGGACTGGCGCATGCCGCCCCCGAGCCGCTTCCGCAGCACCCGCGCCGCCCGCATCCGGTCACGTGATCCCGCGAGGCACGATCCCACCGGGCAGCCAAGTCCCTTGCTGAAACTCACCATGACGGTCGTGCCGATCCCCGCCACGGCGGCCGGCTCGACCCGGAGCGCCACCGCCGCGTTCCACAGCCGCGCGCCGTCGATGTGCATCGGCACGCCGCATCGGTCAGCCACCGCGCGCACACCGCGCATCGTTGCCACGGGCGTGACGGTCCCGCCGCCGGAGTTGTGGGTGTTCTCCACCGCGATCCCGCCCAGCCGGGGGACATGCGGCGACGCCGGCCGCAGGGCCCCCTCCACGAGTTCCCCCGTGAGGATCCCGTCCGGCGCACTCACCAGCCGCGGCTGGACTCCCCACAGCGCGCCGAGCGCGCCCATCTCGTAGTGCAAGAGGTGGGCCCCGGCTTCGAGCACCAACTCTTCCCCCCGCGCCACCGAAACCCCGATCCCGGTCTGGTTGGCCTGGGTGCCCGACGGGAAGAACAGCGCCGCCTCGTGCCCGAGCAGTTCGGCCACGCGCGCCTCGAGCCGGCCGGTCGTGGGGTCGCCGTCGAGCACGTCATCGCCAACCTCGGCCTCCGCCATGGCGCGCCGCATGGCATCGGAGGGTCGGGTCACGGTATCGCTGCGCAGATCGATGGGCATCGTCACCCCAGCACCGCCCGCTGCTCGCGCTGGCACCGTGCGAGATCATACGTCTCGGCGACTTCGCCCCCGGCCAGGAAGACCATCGCGGTCGCGTACACCCAGAGCACGAACAGCAGAAGGGCCAGCGCATTGGTGTTCGACAGCAGGCGGTCAAACGTCGCGAACTCGATCAGGTAGATGCCGTACAGACGCTTCGTCACCTCAAATCCCAGCGACGCGAACAGGGCCGCCACGAGGGCCGTGTCCCACCGCATCTTCCGGCTCGGGGCCACCACGTACACGACATAGAACAACACCGCAACCGCAAGGTAGGCGAGCAGTCCCGCCAGAAACCGCCCCGCCCAGGGCGCCCGCAGGACGAACACCGTGATGAGCGTATTGGCGATGATGAGGACGGCCGACATCACGCCCAAGGCGAGGTCCACGGCTTTGCCGGTGAGCCAGGACCGGGTCTCCTCCGTATCGAAGACCTCGTTGAGCGCGGCCCGGATCGAGCCGAACAACCGCCACGAGAACCACACGAAGAACGGGGCGCCGTAGGCGGTGAGCAGGGAGCGCGTGTCGACCAGACTCTCGAGGAACGTGCTCACCGCCGCGAACGGTGTCTCGGGACCGCTCGGTTCCGGGATGACCGAGGCGACGATCATGCGGCCGAGTTCCGGTAGATCGAGCCCGCCGATCATGTAGCCGAAGCCGGAGAGCGCCACGGCGAGCAGCGCCGGGACCCAGAGCAGGGCGTCGAAGGTGAGCCCGCTCGCCAGGAAGGGGATGTTGTCCTCGTATCCCCCGATGAACACCCGGCGTACGAACCCGAGCGGCGAAAACGCCCAGCCACGCAGCCGCGAGGCCGGAGCGACGGAGGGCAAGGCTAGTCGTCAGCCTCCACGTCGGCCGTTTCCCGTCGCTGGGAGCGTGCCTCGTCGAGACGGCGCTCCAACTCCTCCCGGGCCGTGCGAACGGCGGCCTTGCCGGCATCCACCGTGTCTTTGGCCTCCGTGCGACGCTCGTCAATCGAAGTCCGCGCGCGCTGCAGGCCGGCTTCCACGCTGGCCTTCGTGCGGGCATATCCCGACTCCACGGCCTCCTGGAGGTCGTCCAGACGGTCCTCCGCGGCCTCGCGCAGCCGCCGTCCCCGTCGGCGCAGCTCGTCGCGCGTCTCCTCGCCGCTCTGCGGCGCGAAGATCAACGCCAGCACCGCGCCGAATGCCGCCCCTGCCAGGAACGGGCCAACGCCGCCGCCTGACTTCTCGATCACCACGACCGGCTGCTCTTCATACCGTCGTGCCATTACAGCCTCCTCGGTCCGCCGCCCGGCAACAAGTTCCCTCAGCGGAATGTATCCGGGGACCGGAACACCGTCAAAAGGCGATCGCAAGACCGTCGTAGGCCGGCTCCACGCCGTCCGGCAGCCGCTCGGTGAGCGCCGCGTGGCCGTGCCGATGGGTAAGGTGCGTGAGCAACGTGCGTTCCGCACCGACGGCCCGCGCCACCGTCACGGCCTCATCGATCGACAGATGCGTCGGGTGGGGTCGGTCGAACAGCGCGTTCACGACCAGTACGCGCACCCCGCGCAGCCAATCGACGACCTCGTCCGGGACCGACTTCGCGTCCGTGACGTAACCGAACGGGCCAATCCGGTAGCCGAAAACCGCCAGATCCCCGTGGGGCACCGGGAGCGGAACCACCGGCAGACCCGCCACCACCGTCTCGGCAAAGGGCTCCAGCGGGGTCGCCACCAGCTGCGGCTTCGACGTCCCAGGCTGCGGTCGGATGCGATCATCGAAGATGTAGGGAAAGCGATCGCCCAACTCCCGGAGGGTGGCGGCGGATCCGTAGATGGGGAGGTTCTCGCGCCGCCGCGCCGTCAGCGCCCGGAGATCGTCGATCCCGTGGGTGTGGTCGGCATGCCCGTGCGTGTAGAGCACGGCATCAACACCCCCGATCCGTGCCGCGAGCAGTTGCAGTCGGATCTCCGGGGGCGTGTCGATGAGGATGCGGCGCCCGTCGTCGCCTTCCACGACCGAGGCCACCCGCATCCGACGATCGCGCGGATCGTTCGAGGTGCAGACGGCACAGTCACAGCCAATCACCGGCACGCCGAACGAGGTGCCGGTCCCGAGGATCACGACCCGCACGCCTAGACGACCTCGACCTTCAAGAGATTCGTGGTGCCGGGCACCTCGAACGGCACCCCAGCGGTCACCACGATCAGGTCGCCCGAC
>JAOUDR010000150.1 GCA_029859185.1 Gemmatimonadota bacterium | reverse complement strand
CAGGCACCGCACGGGATCACCGCGGGCACGATGACCTCGCGGTTCAGCAGGTGGCGGAATGCCGGTCCCGCGTCGATGACGGTCCCGGCGATTTCGTGGCCGAGCGTGAGGGGCAGGGGCTTCTTGGTCGGGACCCCGTCCTTCCAGAATCCAATGTCGGTGTGGCACACGCCGCACCCGGCAACCTGCACCAAGACGTCCGCGTCACCGGGGACGGGATCTGGGACGTCGTGCAGGAGGAGCGGAGCATCGACGGCAGTCAGCTGGAGTGCTTGCATCATGATCCCCCAGAGAAGAGGGGCGGGAAAGGCGTTACTGGCACGTGAGGCCACCCACGAGGTGTTCGGCGAACTCCGCACCCAGCTCATCGGCGTGCATCGCGCCGTCCGGCCGGTACCAGCGGGCGATCCAGTTGATCGCGCCGAGAATCGCGAACACGGCGGTCTTCGGGTTCGTTGGCCGCAGCTCGCCCGCCGCGACACCGCCCTGGATCATCCGGCGCAGGGCCCGTTCGTAGCGGTCCCGCGCGGCGATGATCTCCTTCTGCCGGTCGGGCGCCAGGGCGGTGACTTCGAAGGCGAGCGGGGAGCCTTCGAGCGTGTCCGTCATGACGCGGACGTGCTCGCGGATTACGTAGGAGAGGCGCTCGACAGCCGTATCGAGCGCGCGGGCCCCGGTGAGGATGCGGTTCAACTCCGTCAGCGATTCGCGATGGCAGGCGTAGAGAATCGCTTCCTTGTCCGGGAAGTAGTGGTAGAGTGCCGTCTTTCGGACCCCGAGTTGCTCGGCGATGTCGTCGAGGGTCGTCGCGTGATAGCCGCGCTGGCGGAAGGCGCGGAGGGCCGCGTGGAGAATCTCCGTGCGCCGGCGTTGCCGCTTGGCGCGGACGTGGGGGGATCGCAGAGGGGCGTCCTGCTCGGTGGCCATGAAATCTCGCGGCACAGTAGATAATTTGAACAGTGATTCAAAGTTTGAACGATCGGTCGAATCTTGTCAAGCGCCCACTCTGGAAGCGGCTCCCGGCGGGTCACCGGCTTGCTTCGGCTCCCCGGCGATGGACGGCAACCCGCTGTCTGGGTAAGTTGCCGCCACTTCACAACGTGCGCTCGTGGCCAAGGGTGCCGATGGCGTGCACGTTCACCCCGGAAGGACTCGACACAGCATGCGGTTACGATGGACGACGGCGGTCGCGGCGGCAGTCGCGGCGACGGCCTGCCAGCAAGGTGGGGAGAGCGCCCCGCTCACGACGTTGCAGGACAGCGCGAGCTACGCCGTGGGACAGAACATGGGCGCCTCCGTGCGGGAGTTCCGCGATGAGATCAATCTGGACCAGTTGGCGCAGGGCATGCGGGATGCGGCCGAGGGGAAAGACGGTCGGCTGACGCCGCAGGACGCGCAGCGGGTCTTGATGGCCTACGGTCAGGAAGTGCAGGCGCGGCAGGCCGAGGCGCAGACCGCCCGGGCGGACAGCAACAAGACTGCGGGTGCGGCCTACCAGGCCGAGAATGCCAAGCGCGAGGGCGTGACGACCACCGCGAGCGGGCTCCAGTATGAGGTGCTGACCGAGGGTACGGGAGCGAAGCCCTCCGGCACCGACGTCGTGGAGGTCAATTACCGCGGGCTGCTCATCGACGGGCGGGAGTTCGACAGTTCGTACGAGGGGGGCACGCCGGCCCGATTTGCCCTGAACGAAGTGATTCCCGGCTGGACGGAAGCCATCCAGTTGATGACGGTGGGCAGCAAGTACCGCTTCGTCGTGCCGTCGGAGATCGGCTATGGCGAGACCGGGTCACCCCCGGACATTGGACCCAACGCGACGCTGATTTTCGAGGTCGAGTTGCTGGGCATCGCGCAGTAGCCCTCCCGGGAGGTCGTGACATGCGGGCCGGCACCATGCCGGCCCGTCGTGTTTGTGGCCGGGTCCGGTCCGCCTGCCTAGTTTTGAGCGCGTACGAGTCTCTGAACTGGCCGGGAGGTGGATGATGCGGGTTTCGTGGGGTTGGCACGGTGTGCGGCGGATCGGCTTCGTGGTGGCGGTGCTGGCGGTGCAGGCGGCCGCGGCCTCAGCGCAGGATGCCGCGCCGGATACGATCCGCGCGGGGCGGTTCGACTTCGGCAAGATGTGGACGTTCGAGAACGCTCCGGCGCA
Source organism: Gemmatimonadota bacterium (assembly GCA_029859185.1). GTDB lineage: Bacteria > Gemmatimonadota > Gemmatimonadetes > Gemmatimonadales > GWC2-71-9 > JAOTWJ01. The sequence continues at coordinate 4,641 of JAOUDR010000150.1, read as the reverse complement.
GTACTTCACCGAGGAATACGGGTTCGCAGCGGATTCGGCGTGGTTTGCGCGGGCGCGCATGGCGGCGCTGCGGATCCCCGGATGCTCGGCCGCGTTCGTGTCGCCGAACGGGCTGGTCGCGACCAACCATCACTGCGTGCGCGGGCGCGTGGCGGCAGTGTCGCATCCTGGCGAGGACCTCCTCGACAACGGCTTCTTCGCGACGTCGCTCGAGCGGGAGCGCCCCATCCCGGGGTACTATGCCGACCAACTGATCGCCGCACAGGACGTCTCCGACGAAGTGTTCGCCGCGACCGATGCCGCGGCGCCCGATTCCCGCGACCTTGCGCGGACCACGGTGCTGCAGCAGATCGAGGCCCGGCTCCGCAGCGCCTATGCGGGTCTCGGGAATCAGCTGCTGGTGCAGATCGTCCCGCTCTATCAGGGCGGCCGATACTCGGCCTACGTGTTCCGCCGGTTTACGGACATCCGGCTGGTGGCGGCGGCGGAGTTGCAGCTGGGGTTCTTCGGCGGCGATCCGGACAACTTCACCTACCCACGTCATGCGCTCGACTTCGCGTTCCTGCGGGTCTATGGCGACGACGGAAAGCCGTATGCCACGCGGGACTACTTCCGCTGGGGGAGCGCCGGCGTGCAACAGGGAGATGCCATCTTCCTGATCGGGAACCCCGGTCCAACCAGCCGACTCAACACGATGGCCCAACTCGAGTACCAGCGCGACCTGCTGGTGCCGGGCATGGTGGGCTACCTCGATCGGCGCCTCCGCGCAATGCACGCCTTCTATGCCGAGGACCCGGCGACCGGCGATGCGATGGACCTCCGGAACCGAATGTTCGGGCTGTCGAACAGCCTGAAGGCGACCGCCGGCCGGCTCGACGGGTTGCGCACGCCCGAGATCATGGCCCGCAAGCGCGACGCCGAGCGGCAACTGCGGGCGGCGATCGCAGCCGACCCCAAGCTCGGGGCGGAATACGGCGACCTCTTCGATCGCATTGCCGCCTTGCAGGCGCCGAAACGCGAGACCTTCCCGGTGCTGACGGCCACGCAGGGGATGACGAGTCGATCCGCGGCCTCGGGGTTCGAGCAACGCGTGCGCGCCGTGGGCGCCCACCTGCTCGACGGCACGCCGGCGGCTGACGTGATCGTCGCCGCGAGCCAACCCGCGGCGCTGGAACGGGCGCTGCTCACGATCCGGATGGAGGAGCTCAGGCTCCATCTCGGCGCAGACCATCCGCTGACTCGGGAAGCCCTGGGCGATCGGACCCCGGCCGAAGCCGCCGCGGCGCTGCTCACGGGCTCGATGCTCGGCGACTCGGCGCGTCTCGCCACGGCGTTGGCGGGTGGCGCGCTGCCGCCCGGGGATCCCGGTGTGGCGTTGGCACGCGAGATCGAGCTCGCCTACCGCGAGACGGTCGCCGCGAGCGGTCCGATAGACGACGAGGAGCGGCGGTTGGCAGCGGACCTCGGCCGCGCGCGGTTCAGCGTCTACGGGACCGCCGTCGCTCCGGACGCCAGCTCCTCGCCGCGTATCACCGACGGGCGGGTCCTGCCGTATGCGTTCAACGGCACGCTGGCGCCGGTCTACACCACGTTCTACGGGATGTACGGACTGAACGCGTCGCACGGGCAGGACAGTGAGTGGGCGCTACCGGATCGGTGGCGGACCCCGCCGCCGGGCCTGGATCTGGCGACGCCGCTCAACTTCATCTCGACCGCGGACAGCTACGGCGGCAACTCCGGGTCGCCGGCGTTCACCACGGATCTGCAGCTCGTGGGATTCAACTTCGACCGCAACATCGACGGGATGTCCCGCGCATTCATCTACCTGCCCGACCCGGGCCGGAACGTGATGGTGGACGTACGCGCGATCGAGGCCGCCCTCGACCATGTCTACGACCTCGACCGAATCGTGCGGGAAGTCCGGACCGGCCGCCTGTTCGCGACCGAGCAGGAAGCGGATAGGGCTCGGTGAGACGATGACCCAGTTCCTGCGCTGCTACGCGCTGGTGCTGCCGATCATGCTCGTCGTCGACGGGGTGTGGCTTGGCCTCGTGGCGAAGGGCTTCTATCGCCGGCACCTCGGGCCGCTGATGCTGGACACGTTCCGGCTGGACGTCGCCGCGCTCTTCTATCTGTTGTACGCGGCGGGGCTCGTGGTGCTCGCCGTGCAGCCGAGCCTTGCCCGGGGGGGCGTGCTGCGGGCCGCGCTGCTGGGCGGCACGCTCGGGCTCGTGGCCTACGCGGCGTACGATCTCACCAACCTGGCGACCCTCCGGGGATTCCCCGCCCGGATGGTCGTGGTGGACATGGTATGGGGGACGCTCATGTCCGCGGGCGTGGCGGGGGCCGCCGCGGCCCTCGCCCGCGCCCTGCGGTGGGGATAGGTCGGCTCAGCGGCCGAACCCCGCTCCGGTCTTCTTGAAGAACGCGGCGTCCGCCGCGTAATCCGCGGTCAGCGCCTCGATCCGCCGCATCTCCGCTTCGGGGAGCGGTGAGAACTCCTGCGCCAGTCGCACGTTCTCCTCGAGCTGCACCACGTCGTCACAACCGATGATGATCGTGCTCACCGGGAGGGTGAGCACGTAGTGCATGGCATCCCGCATGGACGTGACGCCATCGTCTCGGAACATCCGGCCGCGCGCCGGGATCTTCATCCCGATGACGCCGATGCCCATCTCATTGGCAAGGGGCAGGACCGTATCCTGGAAGGGCGTGTGATGCCGGTCGGCGGCATTGAGCGCCATCAGAATCGTGTCGAACGGGAAGCGCCGGAGACCATCCATCAGCACGGCCGGATCGTAATGGCCGGTGATGCCGAGGAAGCGGACGATCTTCTCGTCGCGGGCTTGGGTGAGCGCTTCGATGGCCCCACCCGGTCCGAAGATCTGATCGAGCTGCTCGGTTCGCGTGATGTTGTGCAACTGCCAGAGATCGAGGTGGTCTGTCTGCAGGCGCTTGAGGCTGTCCTCGAGCAGGGTGAGCGAGCCGTCGCGCGTCCGGTTGTGGGTCTTGGTGGCGAGGAACACCTCGTTCCGGCGCGTGGCCATGACCTCACCAATGTAGGTCTGACTGATGCCACGCCCGTACGCGGCCGCCGTGTCGATGTAGTTGACGCCAAGGTCAATGGCGCGGTTGATGATGGCGACGGAGTCGTCGAGCCGGTCGGGCTGCTCGATCGTCGCTTGGCCTCCCAGGCTGAACAGGCGGACCTGATGACCGGTCTTGCCCAGCGGGCGCTCTGCGAGGGCTTTGGGTCCGGGGGTGGCCTGGGCGGTGTGCGGTCCGAGCATCATGGCCGCGGCACCAGCCGCGCTCACCTGCACGAACTCACGGCGATTGACGTTGAACGGTGTCATTAGGTCCTCGTCGAGCGGGGGATCGACTCATGGTCGCGAAGCCGCCCTGAAGACATTCTGAGATCCGCGTGAATTGCGCCGCCTGCCGCCTGCGGGCGCGTGGATGGGTCTGACGCGTTGCGTCAGGGTCGGTCGCAGGCCCGGACGCAGTTCAGGATGGAGTGGACGCGAGGTTCCGTGATCCGGTAGTAGACGAACGCGCCGTCGCGCCGGCAGTCGACGATTCCGCGCGCCTTCAGCGCCGCGAGTTGCTGGGACACCTGCGCCTGCGGCGCTCCCGTATACTCTTGGAGTGCGGTGACCGACAACTCCCCGGCCTCGAGTCCCTCGACAAGCCGCAGCCGGAGGGGGTGGCCGAGGCACTTGATCATCTCGGCGGCGCGCGTCAGCATGTCACGCGTGAGCGGTTGCGCCGGGGGTACGGCAGCGGGTCGTGCCATGGGCCCTCCCAATGGGGCATCGACGGTGGTCTTATAATTACAATATATATATATTACCATCTTCTGTGTCCAGTCACCTGACGGCTGACGACGCGCGCTTCCCGCGCCCGCAGCTCGGCGATCTGATCGCCGGGATCAGCGTCGCCGTGGTCCTGATCCCCCAGTCACTTGCCTACGCCCGGCTGGCCGGGATGCCGCTCCAACACGGGTTGTACGCGGCGTTGTTGCCCACGATCGCGGCTGCCTTCTTCGTCTCCTCGCCGTACCTGCAGACCGGACCTGGGGCGATGACGAGCCTCCTGACCTTCGGGGCGCTCTCCGTTCTCGCGGTGCCCGGTACCGCGTCCTACGTCCAACTCGCCGCCGTCCTGGCGATCGTCGTTGGGGTCGTCCGCGTCGCGTTTGGGTGGATGCGATGGGGATGGGTGGCCTATCTGATGTCGCAGCCGGTGCTCACCGGATTCGCGAGCGGCGCGGCCATTCTGATCATTGCGTCGCAGGTGCCGACCGCGGTGGGGGTCGACGGGTTCGAGGGGGGGATCCTACGGCGAGCCGTGGTGGTGGCCCTGCACCCCGGCGTGTGGGAGCCCGCGGCCCTGGGGTTATCGCTGGTCACGCTCCTGCTCGTTCTGGCGGGACGGCGCCTGCACCCCGTGTTCCCCGGCGTGCTGGTCGCGGTGGTGGTGGGGCTGCTGTTCAGTTGGCTCACGGGGTATACCGGTCCAACCGTCGGGGCGATCCCGTCCGGTCTGCCACCCATCCACCTGGCGCTGCCGTGGTCCGCCGTTCCCGCGCTCGTGTTGCCCGGGCTCGTCATCGCCCTTGTCGGTTTCGCTGAACCGGCG
>JAOUDR010000149.1 GCA_029859185.1 Gemmatimonadota bacterium | reverse complement strand
GCGCAAGGCGTCATTCGTCCGTCCGCCGGCCCTGGTCCAGCGGGAGGCCTCGCTGACGAGCGGGATCATCCGCGACCTATTCAGCGAGAAGGTCGACCGGCTCGTCGTGGACAGCCCCGAGCTGCACGCGGAGATCCAGCGGTACCTCCAGGAGGTGGACCCGGAGCTGCTCGAGCGCATCTCGCTCTATGCCGAGGCCGTCCCCCTGTTCGACAAGTTCGAGGTCGACAACGAGATCGCGAGCCTGTACAAGCGCCGCGTGGACCTGCCGACGGGCGGCTACGTGCTGATCGAGCTGACGGAGGCGCTGGTCTCCATCGATGTGAATACCGGCCGGTACACGGGCAAGAAGGATCCCGAAAAGACGATCCTGAAGACGAACATCGAAGCGGCCCGGGAGATTGCGCGGCAATTGCGGCTGCGCGACGTCGGTGGAATCATCGTCATCGACTTCATCGACATGGAGTCCCAGGGGAATCGGGACAAGGTGTTGCAAGAGCTGCGGACCCACCTCGGCCGGGACCGGGCCCGGACCCGGGCCTTCGAGGTCTCGGAATTGGGACTGATCGAGATGACCCGGCAGCGGGTCCGGCCGTCCCTGTGGCATTCGATGACGAACGCCTGTCCATCCTGCAGCGGGACGGGACGGGTGTTCCGGCCCGAAGTCGTGGTTGGCCGCTTGGAGCGGACGCTGCGGCGGGTGGCGAACAGCGCCCGGGAGCGCCAGGTCACGATCCGGCTGCATCCCGAGGTGGCGCTGTTCCTGCTCGAGCAGGAGCCCAACTTCCTCAAGAACCTCCGGAAGACCCTGAGGTTCGACGTCGAGCTCCGGGACGACCCCGTGATTGGGGTGGACGAGTTCCGCCTGGTGAGCCAGCCGGCGGGGCGGGACGTGACGGAGAAGTACCTGGTCGCGTAGGCCGATGGCCGATTGCCGACGGTTCCGGGGCCGGCGAGCCCCCGACTCCCATGCGACCGCCCAGTCGGCTATCGGCTGTGGCGGCATGGGCTTGACGCCTGGCCAGGATACTCGGTAAGATTAATGTCTATGTCATACGCAATTTTCCGCGCCGCCGGCCAGCAGATCCGCGCCACCGAGGGCCAGACGGTCCGGGTGCCGCTCATGGACGGGAAACCGGGCGCGAAGGTGACGTTCAGCGAGGTCCTGCTGACGAGTGCCGACGACAAGGTCGTGACCGGCACGCCCATGGTCAAAGGGGCGGCGGTGAAGGCCGAGATCCTCGGTCATGTGAAGGGTGACAAGATCTTCGTGTGGCGTTTCAAGCGGCGCAAGAACGTTCGCAAGAAGACCGGGCACCGGCAGCAGTACACGGAAGTGAAGATCACGGGTGTGAAGGTCGGGTGACCCATGGCGCATAAGAAGGGTGTTGGCTCCAGCCGGAACGGGCGTGACTCCAACCCGCAGTATCTCGGCGTCAAGAAGTTCGGCGGCGAGTTTGCGCGGGCCGGCAATATCATCGTTCGGCAGCGCGGCACGAAGTTCCATCCGGGCAAGAACGTGCGTCTGGGCAACGACTTCACGCTGTTCGCCCTGGTGGATGGACACGTGAAGTTCGAGCGCCGGCGCCAGAACCGGTCGTTCGTCAGCGTGTATCCGGCGGCCGCAGCGTCCTAACCCCGCATGGGACGTGGGGCGACAGTCGGGGCGGCCAATCGGTCGCCCCGTTTTGCATCAGGCTCGTGCTTGGGCGGGAAGCCGGTGTCAGGGGAGCGGTTTCTCAGGCCGGACGCGGCCCGTCCGATCGACCCGCCGCAGGTGGGCGGCGGGAAGCTGAGCATCGAGTGCCGCCAGCGCTTCTGCCATGTGCTGCCACCGCTGTTCACGGTCCTTGACGAGGGCCCGCTCGAGGACCTTCACGACGCCCTCGGGCACGTCTGACCGCTCCGTCCTGAGGTTGGGGGGGTCCTCTGCCATCTGCTTGTACAGCACCTCCTGGACCGAGGCGCCGTCGAACGCCGGCTTCCCCGCGAACATCTCGAACCCCACCAGACCCCAGTTGTAGATGTCGCAGCGGTGGTCCAGGTGGCGCTCGCCCACGGCCTGCTCGGGCGAGAGGTATTGCGGCGACCCGATGATCTCGCCGGAGACGGTGAGCGTGCTGCCCTCGGCCGCCAGCGCGCGGGCCAGCCCGAAATCCAGGATCAACGGCTTCCCACCGGCCATCATGACATTGGACGGTTTGATGTCGCGGTGGGCCACCCCGCGCTCGTGCGCGTGGGCCAGGGCTGAGGCCAGGTCCCGCAGCAGGGTCACGGCCTCCGGAACCGGCATCCGGCCCTGGGCCTTGAGGATCTCCTTGAGCGTCTTTCCCTTGACTCGCGGCATCGCGTAGTAGGCGAAGTCCGCGGCTTCGCTGGCGAACAAGACGGGCAGAATGTTCGGGTGGTCGAGCCTGGAGGCGAGCCGGATCTCGCGCCGGAACCGCTCGACCAGGACCTGGGAGAACAGTAGCTCCCGCCGCAGCACCTTTACGGCCAGGTGGCGGCGGTTCTTGCGATCCTCCACCAAGTAGACGACCGCAAAGCCCCCCCGACCCAGCTCGCCCATGACCGAGAAGTCGTCGCCCAGGGCGTCACGCAGGCGCTCCACCTCCGGGCGGGTGTCCGCCACCTGTGGGGCCCCACAGCGATGGCAGAACTTCGCGTCCGCGGGGATGGAGGTGCCACACTGGGTACAGGCCACATCACCGCCGGTCATCCGAGGGATGATGCACGGGAAACAGGTGGAGTCAAGCGCAGCCGCTGAGGGTGACACTGCATGGATGCATGCATTGGCCAGTCGGGGAAGCGCACGCGGTATGAGCGAGGACTGCTGTCCGTGGCCCGGGCACGAGAGCGGGTGGCGTCGAGTCACTCGAGCCACCCGCTCCACGAACCGGGAGGTTCGTCTACACGATCATTGCACGATCTGCACCGGTGTGTTCTGTCGTGCGCTCGAGCCATTGCCAAGCTGGCCATTGTAGCCGGCGCCCCAGCACCAAACCGCGGTGCCGACCCGCCCGCACGTGTGGTCGCCGCCGACGCTGAGGGACGAGAACGTGAGGCCGCCGCTGACCGCCACCCGGAGCGGGAATCCAGCGTCGAACGCCCCGCTCCCGAGCTGGCCGTCGTAGTTGTAGCCCCAGCAGTAGGCGCTTCCCACACTCGTCAGGCCGCAGGATCCGAACCATCCGACCTGAATCGTCGACCATGTGAGTCCGCCAAAGACCGCACGCGGCGTCGGCTGCGATGAGTTTCGCGGCACGGCCACGGTGTCCGCGCCGAGTCGGCCGTCGAAGTTCCGTCCCCAACACCACCCGGCACCACTCGCGTCCACGCCGCACGTGTGGTAGTACCCGCCATCCACCTGCGTCCACGTCTTCGCACCATACACGACGACGGGTGTGGGCTGGTCGGCCAACGTCGAATCGTTGCCGAGCTGACCGTAGAAGTCGGCGCCCCAGCAGTACGCGTCGCCCCCAGTCGTGACCCCGCACGTGTGGTACCCGGCCGGACGCACGGACGCCCAACTCAACCCGCCCGCCACGAGGGTCGGCACCAACCTGTCGGCAAGAGCCGCGTTGTCGCCGAGCTGGCCGTTGCCGTCGTAGCCCCAACAATAGGCGATGGTCCCGACCAGGCCGCAGGTGTGCGCGATGCCTGCGCTGAGGGATGAGAATGTCAGGCCACCGGACACCGGCACGGGGCTGTCCGTGCGGGTCGTGGTGTTGTTGCCCAATTGACCGTTCCCATTGTTGCCCCAGCAGTAGGCGACCCCGGCGGCGGTGAGCCCGCAGGAGTGGTTCCCGCCCGCGGCGATCTGCGTGAACGTCAGCCCGCGGCGTACCACCCCTGGCACGCTGTCCTGCGGGAACGTGCCCGTCGAGTCACCCAATTGACCACTACTCCCGGAGCCCCAGCAGTAGGGGCCGCCGGACGTCACGGCACACGTGTGCGAGCCCATCTTCGCGGCACGCACCTGCTGCACGGTGAGATTCACCGCAAACGGGTTGCTCGACCCCGGGGTCAGCCCCGCCGCCGAAGCGGAGAGCGCGTATCCCGGGCCGGGCTTGTCTACTCGCAGGTTCGGGAACGTGGCGACACCGCTCACGGCGTTCACCGTCTTCGTCCCAAACAGCATCGAACCACTGGAGAACACCGACTTCCAGACGTTGACGCCGAAGTCCACGGTGACGGCGTTGGTCGCCGCGGTGACCGTGTTCCCGAAGGCGTCGGCAATCGTCGCCGTGACCGTCGGGGCAAATGGTACGTAGCCCTGGACGTTCCCCGGCTGGGTGCCGAATGCCAGTTTGGTCGGCGCGCCGGGGTTGACCGTGAAGCTGCTGCTGGTCCCAGTCGAGAGACCGCTGGCCGTCGCGGAGAGCGTATAGCCCGGCGCCGCCTTGTCGATCCACAGGCCGCTGAAGCTCGCGATGCCGTTCACGGCCGTCACCGTCTTGGTGCCGGAAAGGGTGCCGCTACCGGGGTTCGTGCTGATCGCCAACGTCACGGCGTTGCGGGCGGTGGGGACGCGATTGCCGGACGCGTCACGGACCTCGACTTCGATGGCGGGTGACAGGGCCTGGCCGGCGGTGGACGCGGAGGGTTGCACCGAGAACGCCACCTGAGTCGGCGTCGCGGGCGTCGAGCCGACGGTGAGGACCGCATTGCCGGGCTCCCCGCGTCCCACGGCGGTGATCGTCACCGCTCCAACACCGGTCCCAGTCGCGAGGCCGGTCGTGTCCACCACCGCCACGTTGGCGTTGGCCGACACCCAAAGGAAGTTCACGTTGGACACCAGCGTGCCGCCCGCGTCCCGGGCCTCGGCGCTGAACTGCTGGGTCGCGCCGACACTGATGGCAACCGCCCCGGGTGTCACGGTCACATCCGCCACCTGCTGGGCCACCGCGAGGCTCACGAACGCCACGGCGTCACCGATCGACGCCGAAATGCTGGCCTGGCCGTTCGCGCGCGCCGTCACGACGCCGAGACTGTCGACGCTCGCCAAGGTCGCATCCGACGACGACCAGTCCGGTCGGGCGTCGGCGACCTCGTTGCCGAGCGCATCCATCGCCACGGCCGTGAGCCGCGTGGTCGCCCCGAGCCACGTGAGCGTATCTAGCGTCTTCTCGACCCGAAGCGTCACCGGCACCTGGGCCACGACGATTTGGGCGCTGTCACTTCCCTTCATGCCGCCCGCCTCGGCAACGGCGACGATCCAGGTCTGGCCGTTGCCGACCGCACGCACGCGGCCGTCGTCACCGACACCGGCCACGTCTACATCGCGTGTGATCCACACCACCGAGGGTTGCATGCCACCCGAGACATCCACCTTGGCGGCGAGCTGGATCTGCTCACCGATGGAGGCAAGCGTCGACGTTGCGGGCGTGATCGTGACGCTGACCTGGGTATCGACGCCCGTGGGCGAGTCCGTGCATGCCGCCGCCACGAACCCCGCCATCAGGGCGATTGAACCCAGCCGGACCCACGCAGACCTGCCTGTCATCAAAGCCTCCCGGATACCGAGCGTCGAGCGCTTGCGAGTGCTCACGGTTCCCATCGTGTGTATCTCCACGCGTTACTGTACGATCTGGACCGGTTCGTTCCTGCGGAACCGTTCCCCGTTGCCGAGCTGACCGTCGTAGCCGCCACCCCAACACCACACGGCCGAGGCGCCGACGCGCCCGCACGTGTGGTATCCACCAACACTGAGCGTCGCGAACGTGAGTCCTCCGTTGACGGCCTTGCGCAGGGGACTTTGATCGAACGTCCCGTCGCCGAGGTTGCCATCGCCGTTGTAGCCCCAGCAGTACGCGGTCCCGGAGGTGGTCAGCCCGCATGTGAAATCCCATCCGGTCTGGATGGTGGACCACGTGAGCCCGCCGAAGACCGCGCGCGGGGTGGGCTGAGAGGAGTTGACGGGGACGGCGAGCGTGTCCGCGCCAAGCCGCCCGTTGTAGTTCTGACCCCAGCACCAACCGGCGCCACTCGCGTCCACACCGCACGTGTGGTAGTACGCGCCGTCCACCTGCGTCCAGGTCTTCGCTCCATAGACGACCACGGGAGTGGGCTGGTCGGCCAACGTCGAATCGTTCCCGAGCTGACCGCTGAAGTCGGCGCCCCAGCAATACGCGTCGCCCCCCGTGGTGACCCCGCACGTGTGGTACGCGCCCGGACGCACGGACGCCCAACTCAACCCGCCCGCCACGAGGGTCGGCACCAACCTGTCGGCAAGAGCCGCGTTGTCGCCGAGCTGGCCGTAGCCGTCGTAACCCCAACAGTAGGCGGTGGTCCCGACCAAGCCGCACGTGTGTGCGCTCCCGGCACTGAGCGAAGAGAACGTCAACCCACCGGCCACGGCCACCGGCGCATCACTCTGCGTCGTGGAGTTGTCGCCGAGCTGCCCGTTCCCGTTGTAGCCCCAGCAATAGGCCGCGCCGGCAGCCGTGAGACCGCAGCTGTGAGACTCGCCCCCGACGATTTGCGTAAACGTGAGGCCTCCGCTCACCGGACGCGCCACGCTGTCGCTGGTGAAGGTCCCCAAACCATCGCCCAACTGGCCGTTCCAGCCGGCGCCCCAGCAGAACGGCCCACCGCCGGCAACTGCGCACGTGTGATAGCCCATCTTCGCGGCCCGCACGGACTGCACCGTCAAGCTCACCGGGAAGGCATTGCTCGAGGCCTCGGTGAGGCCAGCTGCGGTGGCCTTGAGCGTGTAACCGGGCCCCGGCTTGTCCACGACGAGGTTCGCGAACGAGGCGACCCCGTTCACCGCGTTCACGGTCTTGGTGCCGGAGA
>JAOUDR010000148.1 GCA_029859185.1 Gemmatimonadota bacterium | reverse complement strand
GATGATCTCGCCCGAGGCCTTGGACTTCACCTCGACCGTCGTGATGGGCTCGATGGCCCCGGCGGCGCTGGCCGACACCACGATGTCGCGCGTGGTGACGGGGATGAGCTGATAGACCGGCGGCGGCACCTCCTCCTCACAGCCCCACAGCGCGACGACCGTCGCCAGGGCGAGGAGTGCAGGCCGGAAACGGATACGTGTGTTCATGGGGTCAAGCCGTCTTTCTGGTGATCTCGTCGAGCTCGATCATCCCGTCCATGAGATGGATGGCGCGGTGCGCGTGAAGGGCAATGTCATGTTCGTGGGTGATCAGCACGATCGTCTGTCCAGCGTCATGGAGTTGATCCAGCACCTCCATGATCTCCGCGCTCGTCGCGCTATCGAGGTTGCCCGTGGGCTCGTCTGCGAGGAGGATGCTCGGGTTGTTGACGAGCGCCCGGGCCATGGCGACTCGCTGGCGCTGACCGCCGGACAGCTCGTTGGGCCGATGGTGCATGCGGTCGCCGAGCCCAACCCGCTCGAGGGAGGCCGCGGCGCGCTCCTTCCGCTGGCGCGCCGAGACGCCGGCGTAGATGAGCGGGAGTTCCGTGTTGTGCAGCGCAGTGGCCCGCGGGAGCAGGTTGAACGTCTGGAAGACGAACCCGATCTCCTGGTTGCGGATGCGCGCGAGGCTGTCGTCGTCGAGCTCGCTGACCTTCTGGCCATTGAGCCAGTACTCGCCCGACGTGGGCGTGTCCAGACAGCCGATCAGGTTCATCAGGGTCGACTTCCCCGACCCGGACGGCCCCATGATGGCGGTGAACTCGTTCCGCTTGATCTGGAGATCCACGCCGCGCAGGGCCTTCACCGTCTCCGACCCGAGCTGGTAGTCGCGGACGAGCTTGTGCGTGAGGATGACGATATCGGGCAGCGGGGCGTCGCCGGTACTGAAGTCCATGTGCGAGGTCATAGGGCTCTCCCAAGCAGCGCCTCGAGTTGGGCGCGGGCGACCAGGAAGTCCAGGCCGGCACGGATGACGTCCACTTCCGCCTGATCGAGGGTGATCTGTGAGGTGAGGACGTCCACGATCGTGGCGGCGCCCAGTCGATAGCGTTCCTGTACGACGCGAAGATCTTCCTGTGCGGCCGCGAGGCTTGCCTGCGCGATGTCGATCTGCGCCCGCGACCCCGCGAGGATGGCGAGTTGTTGGGTCAGCTGCGCCGAGGCTTGCCGGCGTGCGTCGTCGGCTTGTGCCTGTGCATTCTCCCGGCTCACGGCGCTGCGCGTGATCGTGCCCTCGCGCGCGAACCCGTTGAAGATGCTCCAGTTCAGCGAGAGTCGGGCCGCCCACGAACTGCCAAGGCGGCCGATGTCGGTGCCGGACCAGTTCTGCGAGAACGTGCCGCGCAGCGTCGGAAAATACTGCGAGCGCGCCACCGCGACGGAGGCCGCCGCCGCTTTCGCGTTGGCGTCGGCGGCAATGACGGACGGCGAGCTCCGCAGAAGTTCATCCCGCAGCGCCGCGGTGTCGAGTGGCGCCATGACGAAGAGGCCGGAGTCGGCCACGGCTTGCACGGCGCCGTCGTATCCGATCAGTCGTGCCAAGGCGGCGCGGGTCGACGCCTGCGAGGTCTGCGCGTTGAGCAATTGCAGCCGCGCGTTCCCCAATTCGACCGCGCTCCGGAGCGTGTCCGACCGGGTAGCGCTCCCCGCGGCGAGCTTCTCCTTCGAGACCTTGAGTTGCTCGTCGGCACGCTGCACCCGGGTCTCGGACACGCGGATCAACTCATCCGCCGCGAGCGCGTTGAAGAACGTCTGCTTGAGCTGCAGCGTGACCTGGAACTGCTGGTTCGTCAGGTTGGCATCGGCACTCTCGAAGTCCGCCGAAGCCGACCGTCCCTGAGCAAAGCGACGGAATCCGTCAAAGATGTCGATGCTGGTGTTCCACCCGGCGGAGTACGAGTACGGCGGGCTGCTGACCTCGGTTTGCGTCGTCTGGTCAATCCGCGTGGTCGTGGAGTTCCGCGCCCAGGACCCGGAGGTACTGAGGCTTGGGAGCCAGGAGCCCAAGACCTCACGCTGCCCGGCATGCGCCGAGGTGAGCGCGCCGCGGGCCTGGACGACGGCCGGCTGCACGCGAATCGCCATCTCGATGGCTTCGTCGAGCGTTACCGTTGGCACCTGCTGCGCCGTGATGGTCGCAGGCAGGACGAGTATTGTCAGGGCTCCCGCCCACCATTTACCGGCTACCACGATGCCCTCCCGCTTCCCGCGCCGCCCGAACCGAATCCGTCCGATGCATGTACGCCCGGTACCGGTCCTGCTGCGTATCGTCCAACAAGTCCATGATGTTCTGCCGGATGGCCGTCCGGATCGAATCGGTACGCGGCCGCAGGGACTCCCACATCGTGGACATCGAATCCTGGTAGCCGTCGATGATGCGGGTCACGCTGTCGCGCTGCACCTGGGTCAGTAGCAGCTCGCGACCCAACCGGTCGCTGTAGCTCTCCCGGGGACGACGCTCGCGCTCAGCGCGCTCCGGCGAACGATCACTGGCGACCGCGGACACGCCCGTTCCGACCGCCACGCCGACGGCGAATGTGGCGGCCAGGAGACTGGCGGCGTAGAACTTCGAGCGATGCAGCATGATCGTCACGTCCTGCCTTGGATCTATCGTGAACCGTCGCCGAGAATGGTCTCGACGTCGGGTGGTCCCGCTTCACTCATCAGTACCGATGCCTCCAACAGCGCGATGCCTGCGGGAACCGGCTCGCTCAATGCCATGTCCGTCGGCCGCGGCGCGACGACCCGGCCCAACAGGAACCCGCCGATCGCCATGATGACCATGGCCGCCGCCACGCTCGGCCGGGCCCAATCGCCGAGAATCTCCCACCAGGGCTCGGGGAGGCGCGCCCGCTCGAGCACCCGCCGTACGAATTCCGGGTCCTCACCCACGGCGAGGATCTCGCGCAACGCTTCGCCCATGACCGGGTCCGGCACATGATCAAACGGTGAATGTCCAGTCATGCCTCGCTCTCCTTCCATCCGCGCCACGCCGCGAGCGGTCCTCGTAGAGCCCGCCGGGCGTGAAAGACGTCAGACCGGACCGTCCCCTCGGGGATGCCCAGCACCGCGGCGATCTCCGCGTGGCTGCACCCCTCGACGTCGAACAACACCACCGCCATCCTCTGCCGTTCCGGAAGCTCCTCGAGGGCCACCTCGAACGCTTCTCGCAAGGCGCTCCGATCCGTCTCGGTGGCCGGTCCCGCATCCCCACTTGCCGCCACCGGTGACAGCTCCTCGGTTTGCCGGACCCGCCGCCGCCGTCGCCGGTCCGCTGCGGCATTGGCCACGATCCGCAGCAGCCAGGGCCCGAACGGACGGGACGCGTCATAGCGTCCCAGGTGTCGCCAGGCCGCCAGGAACCCGTCCTGGGCGGCGTCGTCCGCATCGTCCGGATCGAGCAAGATGGTGCGGGCGAGGCGGCGGGCCTGGGCCGCGTATCGGGTCACCAGCTCTCCGAACGCTTCGGCGTCTCCGGCGTGCGCGAGGGCGGCGAGCTCAGCCTCCGTCACCCTATCCCTACGCATCGGGGGCACCCACCGTTGAATCCCTCATGGGGAAGGACAATCGCGGGAGGACCGGTGTTAGCGACATCGGGAGGCGCTCAGCCCGAGCCAAGCCCCAGGCGTGATTCCTCCGGGCGGAGGGACTCGAGCAGGAACGCCACGTGGTCCTCCAAGGGAATACCCAGCTCCTCGATGCCCAGCGCAATGTCCTCCCGGCTCACCCCGCGAGCGAACGCCTTGTCCTTGAGTTTCTTCTTGACGCTCTTGACCTCGAGATCCCCAAGGCTGCGAGAAGGTCGCACGAGGGCGCAGGCCACCAGAAACCCGCACAGCTCATCGACGGCAAAGAGGGTCTTCGCCAGTTGCGACTCCCGGGCGACACCGGTGTACGCCGCATGCCCGAGGATTGACTGGCAACTCGCCTCGTCGAGGCCCCGCTCGCGTAGGAGCCGGACACCCCAGGACGGATGCTCTTCCGTGGGGGAGTGGGCGTCGTTCGGGAAGCGCTCATAGTCGAAATCATGGAGCAGTCCCACGACCCCCCACGCCTCCTCGTCCTCGCCGAACTTCCGCGCATACGCGCGCATCGCTAAGTCCACGGCGTACATGTGTTTACGCAGCGCCTCGGACGCCGTGTACTCGTGCATGAGGGCCAGGGCTTCTTCCCGCGTCATGAGCCGATCTCCAGGTCCCAGTGTTCGAGCCAATGCTGCACAACCAGCAAGGTCCAGAGTGCCCGTCCGTGGTCGGCCCTGCCGGCCCGATGATCGGCGAGGAGGCGCGCCACCCCGGGCCCCCCGGGGCCGCCCCATGACCCGAGCAGGCGGTCGGCGGTTGCTGCGAGCGGTCCATTCAGCCAGCGCGCGACCGGTACGGAGAGCCCACGTTTCCGCCTGCGCAGAATAAACCGCGGGACGAGCGGTCGGGCTACCTCCCGGAGCAACCGTTTGGTACGCACGCCGGTGACATGCATCCCACCCGCGGCGAAGGCAGCGCGCGTCACCGCCGGGTCGAGGAACGGGGCCCGTGCTTCCAGCGATGCCCGCATCGTGGCGCGATCTACCTTCACCAGCAGGCGCTCACGGAGCGGCCCGGCATAGTCGAGCCGCATGGCAGCGGTGACGGGGTCGTTCCCGTTTGCCGTCTCATCGGCGGGATCGAGCCTCGACCCGTCTTGCAGGAGCTCGGCGGGTAGCCCGTTCGCGAACCAGCTCAGGTGCCGCTCCGGCCAGGGGGCGTCGGCGGCGGCCACGAACCGCTTGAGCAGGAACCCGAGCGAGACCGCGCGCTGTGACGCTGGCATGGCAGCGACGGCGTGTCGGAGCAGCGAGCGGACCGGGCGCGGCAGTCGGCTCCATGTGGGGACCAGTCGGTGCCCAATGTAGGTCGGATATCCGCCGAACAGCTCGTCTGCCCCCTCGCCGCTCAGGACGACGGTGACGGTGGCCCGTGCGGCTCGTGCGAGGATCAGGGTGGGAACGGCGGCGGGATCCGTGATCGGCTCTCCGGTGGCCGCCAGGCTGTCGAGCACCTCGGGGACCTGCTCGTCCCGGACCGTCACCGACGCGTGCGTGGTTCCCAGGTGAGCGGCGAGCCGCTCGGCATACGAGCGCTCATCGTACGATCGGTCAGGGAAGCCTACCGCGAAGGTGCGGATTCGATGCGCACCGAGGAGGTCGGTGGCCAGCGTGGCAAGGAGTGCCGAGTCGAGGCCGCCGCTCGTGAACACGCCAATCGGCACGTCGGCCTGGACCTGGCGGCGCACCGCGTCCCGCAACAGCCCGGTCAGATCCGCCGTGGCGCCGGTGCGATCGGAATCCGGATCCCAGTACCGCCAGTGCGACACGCCACGATCGGCGATCGTGACGATCGTTCCCGCCGGCACCTTCTTGATGGTCGTGAACGGGGTGTGGGGTTCGCTGGCGTAGCCATGCCGCAGCACCGCGTGCATGGCTGCGCGGTCGAGCGTTCGGGAGACGGCAGCGCTGCTGAGCAGGGCGCCAATCTCCGAGGCAAACCACCATTCGCCGCCCACCCTGGTCGTGAACAGTGGCTTCTCTCCCGCGCGGTCGCGCGCGAGGACGAGTTGACCGACCCGCTGGTCGAACACGGCGAGGGCGAACATCCCGTTCAGGTCCGCGAGCCCGGTGGCGCCGCGGTCCAGGTAGAGCGGGAGGATCACCTCTACGTCGGAGCTGGACCGATACGGGTAGTCGGCGTACCGGCGGCGGAGCGCCGCGGCGTTGTAGATCTCGCCGTTGCAGGCGAGCACGACGGTACCGGTCGGGTCGGTGAACGGTTGGTCGGCGCGGGGATCGAGGTCGACCACGCGCAGCCGCGTCACGCCGATCAGCGCGTCGGGAGCGACCCATCGTCCCTGACCGTCCGGGCCGCGGTGCACGAGCGCCCGCGCCATGCCGTCTGCCGCCGAGGCCCGTTGGAGCGGCACACCGGCCAGCGCCACCATCCCGTAGATGCCGCACATGTCAGGGGCCCCGGACGAGCAGGTCCCCGCCACAGGGTCCGTACACGGCGAACTTCCGCGTTTCGGCCAGCAGCCCGAGCGAGGTGCCGAGACGGTCGCGCAGGTCGCTCCGGTCGGCGGGCACGACGAAGAGACGCGGCCGATCGCAGAGGGCCAGCGCTTCCTCCCACCACCCCAGCGGCCGCAGCGTGGAGCCGGCAATGGTGCGCAGACGCTCGTGGCGACGCGTGATGTAGTTGCTGGTGAGCTCACGCCCGTCCGCGGTGGCGAGCGTGAGCGTGCGTTCCAGGTAGAAGGACAACGACAGCGGGTAGGTGGCCACCGCGATCACTTCGGTCTCCGCCGTGAGGAACGGGCGGACGGCCGTGGCCGCCGCCCGACTCGACCGATCCTCGCCGATCCGATCCATCAGCGGCATGGAGACGAAGGGAATGGCCGCGACGGGAAACACGAGGGCCGGCAGGGCCCAGCGCCCGCGCGCCGCGAGGCCGAATGCGGCAGCGCCTGACACCAGGGCCACGATGCCGAGCTTGACCGCGGTGGGGCCGATCGCGGCGCCGACACCGGCTCGGGTGTCGAGCCATCCCGGTATCGCGGGCGCGAGGGCGAGCAATGCCCCTCCGAACACCAGCAACGCGGTGCCCGCGAGTTGGATGCCACCCAGACGATCGTGGGAGCGACTCCACCAGAGCGCGATGAGCAGCCCAACCGGCGGAATCAACGGTAGCATGTACTGGGGGCGCTTGGACCGGGACAGGGAGAACAGCAACAGCGGGACCAGG
>JAOUDR010000146.1 GCA_029859185.1 Gemmatimonadota bacterium | reverse complement strand
CCCCGCCGCCGGCCACGACGATCTTCCCCTCCCCCACCAGCTGCTGGACTGCCGCCGACTCCACGACGTCCACCGGCGTGGGGCTCGGCGCCAACCGCCGCCAGGACCCCGCCCCGTCCCGCCCGACGGGGATACCCGCCGCCCGGTATCGGTCCAATTCGTCGTCGCGCAACGCGTGACCGATAGGCTTGGTGGGTTCCAGTTGCTCGCCCGCTTCCGCCACCTCCGTCTGCGTGATCGCGGTGAGGACCTGGCGCGACACCCCGGCCCGTTGCAGTGCGTTCTGGAGACTCTGCTGCACCATGTACCCGATCCACCCCGCAGTTGCCGACACGAGCACCCCAAGTGGCAGCGGCTCGACCCACCCACGCGCGCGCTCGTTGCGCTCGAGCGCATCACCGACCTGCGGACCGTTGCCGTGGACGAGCGCGATGTGCCATCCCTCGCGGGCCAACTCGACCACGGCGGCAAGCGACTCGCGCGTATGGCGGAACTGATCGTAGATCGTCACGCGCTCGCCTGGCGGCTGGAGCGCGTTTCCGCCCAAGGCGATCACGATCGTTCCGGGGACCATGGTAGGGCGCGTCAAGCTAGTCCCTCGGAATCGGGGGAGCAACCCGAACCGGTGCGGGGTCCTCGCCGAGCCCCAGCGCCGCCCGGAGGCCGGCCCAGGCCTCCCCGAACGCCTCCCAATCAGCGCCGGCCCTGGCCCGATCGAGGCGCAGGAACCACTCTCGGGCCGCCTCGTAGGACCTTGCGGGCGGCGTCGCCCGGGCGCCGGGAACGCGTGGCGCCACACGACGAAGTGCCTCGGTGAGCGTCGTGGCAACTCCAATGGCCCCCGGCCAGCCGGCGACGATCCCGGCCAGCGTCCCGCTATCGGTGTAGAACGCCTGCACGGCGACTGCACCATCCTCGAAGGGGAGGAGCCGGATCCGTCCACCGAGGGACCCGCCCGGAACCGTGCCGGCAAAGTCCCGCTCGAACTCCGCTGGGCCCGGCAGGGCGTAGGGCTCGGGGTACCGCAGCACTCTGAGCCGCGGGGTTCCGCCTTCCATCGTGCCTTCGATCACCGCGGCCACGCGGGGTTCCGGCTGCACCTCGTCAACCGCCCGCAGGCGCAACCGCACGACCGAATCCCCAACAGATGGCCCCACCCACCAGTCAGGATCGATCGGCCGTGCCCGACCCTCCCGATCCCGCAACAACTGCAGCTGGGCCCGAAACAGCTCCTGGGGGTACCGCAGGAACGATCGGAGCCCGGGTGGGAAAGTGTCGAACGCGAGCACGAGGTCGGGCAGTACCCGCTGCCACGCCCGACTCACCGGATCTCGCGTTTCGGCCAAGTACACCCGGACCGTGCCGGTTTCCGCATTCACGGTGCCGAGGAATCCTGCCCGGAGCGCACGGACGCGCTGCCCGCGCCACACGACTGGGCTCCCCAGCGGATACCCCTCGGCCGTCACGTAGCCCCACGCCATCCAGATCAGCTGACCGTCCAGCACGGCGGGCCACGCCGCGCCAAACCGGGCAAAGGGAGCGTAGCGGGCCAGTCGCGCCGACACGGCCCGCTCGGTGACCACCAGCGTGCCGGCCGGTGCCCGGTCCCTGGAGAGCAGGCTCGGCATCTGGAGTGTCCACGCGAGCGCCACGCGTCGCGCGAGCGATCCAACCTGCACGCCACGCAGCCCGAGCGCCCCGGGCACGAGGGCGTTCCCGGACATGGCGGGTGAAAACCACGTCCGGACCCCCGTGAGCGTCACATCCACCGGTCGAGCCAAGGTCGAATCGGGGGTGGCGAGATCGGGGAGGAACACCGGCACCCCCCCGCTCGCCGTCCGTGATGCCCGGACGGCAACCATGCCGACGGCCGCGTCGGGTGGACGGCCGGGCGTGCCGGCCATTCCCAGCGAGTCCGGCTCGCGCACAGCGAGAAACGCGGTCGCCCCAGGCCGCCCGGGACGGCGGAGGAGCGTGAGCTCGGCGCCGAAGAAGCTCCCGGCATCGCGCGGATCCTGCCGCATCGGCGGCGCCAGGCGATTCAGGAGTGGCGTCAACACGAACGCGTCCCAGATGGGCGCTTCGGTGAGGTCGCGCGCGTGGCGCTCCCCGAACTGGGGATCCGGAATGGCCAAGGACACGGGGACGGTATCCGCGGCCGCGTCGAAGGCCTCACGCCACGCCTTCGTGGCCGCCGCCGTCAACTCCGGATCTTCGCGACCGGCAGCGCCACGGCCACCGGCGATCACCGCCGGAACCACGAAGTGCGCAAGGAACGTGACCGTCAGCAGGGCCAGCCACGCGATCGCCGGGATACGGGCCCGGTCCACCCGCATCCACACCAGCGAAGCCGTCGCCGTGCCAATCGCCAGGACGGCGAGCACCGCAGCCGCCGGTACGCGGACGTCGAGCAAGATCGTATCGTAGGGGACGCCGCGGAGCCCCGCCACGAGCTCGGCCGGCTCGAGCGCATATCCCCACGCCAGCGTGAGGGCCAGGGTTCCCGACAGGGCGGCCAGGTGCCACCGCGCGAACGGCATGAACGCCAGGCTTCGCTCCACCCGGCGGATGGCGCCGATCGCGGCGTAGAGCAGCGCGATCAGGACGAGCGCGAGTCCGGTGAGCCACAGCGTGTATCCGTGCAGCGCGCGGAGCCAGGGAAGCTCGAAGAGGTAGTAGGCCAGGTCGTGTCCCAACACGGGGTCCGCCTGCCCGAGCGCCATGCTGCTCCCGGACAGCGCCCGGATCGCCCAGAGATCGCCGGCCCCGTAGCCGCTCAAGACTCCGAGGGCACCGCCCACGACGATGACGCCTGCCAGGAGATAGCGGCGGGGAACATGCTCGACGATTTCGAGGTTGCCGACCTGCCGTGGCACCTGCACCGCACCGATCTGCCGGTACAGCAGCACCAGGTTCCCGAGAAACCACGCGGCGGCAATGACCGAGGCGCCCACGCCGAGGGCGAGCTGCAGCAAGGCGATGTCGCCGTGGGGCGTCCCGACGCCGAGGGCCTCAGCCCAAAGACGGTCGGCGGTGTGGTGCGCCATCCATCGCCCGGCGAAGAGCGCGGCCACGGCCGCGCCGAGGGCGAGCTTCCACCGGGCCCCGCGCATGGACTAGGGGGTGACGCCCTGCTCCCGGAGCCAGTCTTCGACTTCCCCGCGATACACCGCGAGTTTGGCCTCCGAGGTCGCCTCGAACCGCATCACCAAAACGGGCTGCGTGTTCGAGGCGCGCAGCAGACCCCACCCGTCCGCGAAGGAGATTCGCACGCCATCGAGCGTCAAGGTCTCGTAGCGTTCCCCGAAATACCGTGCGGCGGCTTCGACCACCGCGAACTTCCGGTCATCGGCGCAGTCCACCCGGATCTCCGGCGTCGCCCAAGTTTGTGGGAGCGAGGCCAGGTGGCGTGACAGGGGGCCGCCTTCCCGCGCGATGAACGCGAGCAGGCGCGCCGCGGCGAAGAGTGCGTCGTCGAACCCGTAGTAGTCGCCGCCGAAGAAGATGTGGCCGCTCATCTCGCCAGCGAGCGGTGCGCCCGCTGCCTTCATCTTCGCCTTGATCAGTGAATGTCCGGTCTTCCAGATGACCGGCTCCAAGCCGGCCTTGGCCAACTCGTCACGGAGAACGTTCGAGCACTTGACGTCGAAGATCACCGGTCGCGCCGGGCCGAACCGGTGCACCAGGTCCCGGCCGAAGAGAATCAGGAGTTGGTCGCCGAACACGACGCCACCCTGCTCGTCCACCGCGCCGATCCGGTCGCCGTCGCCATCGAAGGCGATGCCCAGCTCGGCCCCGGTCCGCCGCACGGCTTCCTGCAGGTCCCGCAGGTTCTCGGGCACCGTGGGATCGGGATGGTGGTTCGGGAAGGTGCCGTCGGAATCACAGAACAGCGGTACCACGTCCGCGCCAAGCCGGGTGAGAATCCGCTCCGCACAGATACTGGCGACGCCGTTCCCGCAATCCACGACCACTTTCACGGGTCGGGTGAGCGGCCCGTTGCGCGACACGATGGCGTTGGCGTAGCGGTCGAGCACGGACGCATCGACCTCCAACCGGCCCTCGCCGCTCGCCAGTCGATCCTCGGTGATCAGCTGCCGGAGCAGCTGAATCTCGTCACCGTGCAGCGTGTCCTCGCCGCACAACATCTTGAACCCGTTGAACTCCGGCGGGTTGTGCGAACCCGTGACCTGGATGCCCCCATTCACCTCCAGCTCGTGGACCGCGAGGTACAGCGCCGGCGTTGGCAGGAGCCCGACGTCCACCGCGGTCCCGCCGGCCCGGGCAATGCCGTCACGGACCGCGCTCGCCAGTCGTTCGCCGGACGGCCGGTTGTCGCGCCCGACGGCAATCCGTGGCGTCACGTCGAGGCGGGACTGGACATGGGTTGCCAGGGCCCGGCCTATCGCGTGGGCCACCGCCGCGGTGAGTTCCACGTCCACGAGACCGCGGATGTCGTACTGACGGAAGATGCCGGCCGGAACGTCCATGAATTCGCCGCTAGCGTGGGAGTTCGCCGACGAACCCGCTCGTCGGCGTGAGGTCGTTGCCGGTCGCGCGCGCGACATCGAGTACCCGGTTCGGCCACACCCCGAGCAACAGGAGGACCACGACCGCCACCGCCACCACACCCCGCGCCCCGCCGCCGAGCAGCGTCCGTTCGGCCACGTCCGCATCGACCTGTGGCTTCATGTACATGGCCATCACGATTGGCAGGTAGTAGCCCGCCGACACGACGCTGGCGAGCACCAGGACGACGGCCAGGGTCGTCTGTCCCGCACCGACCGTCGCCGAGAGAATCAGCCACTTCCCAATGAAGCCCGCCGTGCCCGGGAAGCCGAGCAGGGACAGCATGAACACCGTCATGGCAAACGCTACCCAGGGACGTCGACTCGCGAGTCCGTCGAGATCGTCCACCAGCACATCGCTCTCGCCGTCACGGCCGATGGCGGCCAAGATCGCAAAGGCTCCCACCGTCATCGCCGTATACGCCAGCGCGTAGAAGACGAATGCCGCGCCGCCGGCCGGTGTCCCGGCCGCGACCGCCACGAGGAGGTAGCCCGCGTGGGCGATCGAGCTGTAGGCCAGCATCCGTTTCACGCGTCGCTGGGCCAGGGCCACCAGGTTGCCGAGGGCCATCGTGAGCGCGGCGAGCCACCACACCGTGGTTTGCCAGGCGCCGGAGACATCGCCGAACGCCACGAGCGCCACGCGCACGAGCGCCGCGAAGCCTGCCGCTTTGACCGCCGCCGCCATAAAGGCCGTCACGGGCGTCGGGGCACCGTCATACACGTCGGGGGCCCACATGTGGAACGGAACCGCCGAGACCTTGAACCCGAACCCAACGAGCAACAGGGCGATCCCGATGGCGAGCATGGGCTGAGCCGCGAGCCGGCCATCCGCCACTTGGAAGGCAATGGTGTAGAGATTCGTGGTGCCCGTCGCGCCGTAGATCAGGGCAATCCCGTACAGCAGGAACCCCGAGGCAAACGCGCCAAGCAGGAAGTACTTCAGCGCGGCTTCGGCCGACGTCGCACTGCGGCGACGGATCCCCGCGAGGACGTAGACCGAGAGGGACATCAACTCGAGACCAAGGAAGACCATGATCAGGTCCGCGGCCCCTCCCATCAGGAGCATCCCGATCGTCGCGAACAACAGCAGTGGATAGAACTCGGGCACGAGAATCCGCTCACGCTCGAGATAGCCAAGCGCGAGGACGGCGGCGGCCGCGGCCCCGAGCAGGAACACCAGGCCCGTAGCCCAGCGGAACCCGTCGAGGGCCAGCATGAGCGGAAGCCCATCGGGATGGGCGCCGGACCGCCACAGCCAGATGACCGATCCCATGGCCACGACGATGCCCACCACCGTCAGGATACCAACCTGTCGCTGGATGTCCGGTGCGTGGTGCCGCCAACCGATCAGCAGGAGCAGACCCGCCGCCCAGACCGTGAGAATGATCTCCGGCAGCAGGGCCAGCGAGATGCCAGCCGGGCTCGACAGGTCAATCGGCATGAACGGCTCCCTCCCCCACCACACGATCTGGCTGCGCGAACTCACCCGGCAGCGCCGGCCCACGCGCCGTCTGTTCCACGAAGTACTCGACGGACCGCTCGATGCGGTGGAGGAACGGTTTCGGATAGATCCCGATCCAGAGGATCATCACGATCAGCGGCACCACGATGACGAACTCACGCGGCGTGAGGTCGGGGAGCTTCTCGTTCTCCGGCTTGTCGAGCCGCTGGTAGATGATGCGTTGGAGTGCCCAGAGCAGGTAGGCCGCCGCGAAGATCACCCCAGTCGTCGCGATGGCCGCCGCCCAGGGCAGCGTCCGGAAGGCACCCAGCAACACCAGGAACTCCCCGACGAACCCGTTCGTTCCTGGCAGGCCGATCGAGGACAGTGACACGAGGGTCAGCACCGCTGCGAACGCCGGCATGACCGCCGCCAGGCCGCCGTAGTCCGCAATCATGCGACTGTGCCGGCGCTCGTACATCATCCCCACCAGGAGGAACAGGGCGCCCGTGGAGATGCCGTGATTGATCATGATCATGATGGCGCCCGAGACGCTCTGGGCCGTGAGGGCCCAGATGCCGAGCATGACGAACCCGAGATGGCTGACCGACGAGTAGGCGATCAGCTTCTTGAAATCGGGCTGCACCATGGCGACGAGGGCGCCGTAGATGATGCCGACCACGGCCAGCGTCACCACCACCGTGACGACCCGCGGATCGAACGCGGTCTCCGGAAAGAACGGGACCGCAAAGCGGAGGAAACCGTAGGTCCCCATCTTCAACAGGATGCCCGCCAGGATCACTGAACCCG
>JAOUDR010000145.1 GCA_029859185.1 Gemmatimonadota bacterium | reverse complement strand
CGATGACGCTTGGACGCTGACCGAAGTGCTGCGCATCGGATTGGCCGAGGGGGAGCCGGAGTACCAATTCGGCCAGATCCTGCCGGCCGGGAGCATTGCGCTTGCGAGTGACGGGCGCATTGTCGTGCTCGATTCGCAGGGTCAGCACCTGAAGGTCTTCGC
Source organism: Gemmatimonadota bacterium (assembly GCA_029859185.1). GTDB lineage: Bacteria > Gemmatimonadota > Gemmatimonadetes > Gemmatimonadales > GWC2-71-9 > JAOTWJ01. Next base: position 6,670 of record JAOUDR010000145.1, on the reverse strand, counting down.
GCCAGACGGCACGTACGAGCGCACCATCGGTGGTCCGGGAGGCGGACCCGGTGAAATCGGGGTCGCGGCGCAAAGCTCCATCCTGATGACTCCCGGCGATACGGTGATGCTCGCCGACCTGGGCAACCAGCGGGTCAGTCTGTATCAGGTGGATGGGACGTTCATCCGCAGCTTCCCGATTGACGTGGCCGCCGGCTTCCCGCTCCGGTGGGAGCTCGCGCCGGACGGGCGCGTCGTGGCGCAGATGCGGAACCTGGGCATCCCCGGATCCACGGCGCCCGCAGATTCGATGGACACGATCACCGAGCGTCGGCTGGACGGCACCGTGGGAGACACGCTCATGCGCGTGCCGTCCGGCAAGACGATCTCCTTCCCCGGTGGCGTGCCGGAGTGGCACTTCTTCGTTCCGGAACCGCTGTGGGCGCTCTGGGGAGACCGCATGCTACAGGCCGTGAACGACCGCTACAGCATTGGCGTCTACCTGCCCGGGGGCCAGCTCGAGCGCATCATCGAAAAGCCGTTCCAGTTGGATCCGGTGACCGAAGCGGACGAGCGGCCCATGAGAGACGCATTTCAGAAGTTGGTCGTGGGGCAGGGCGCACCACCGCAGGTGGCCAAGCAGCTCGCCGACACGCGGCTGCACTTCGCGCCAAACTACCCCGCATTCGCACAGATGCTCGAGGGGCCGCGGGGAGCCCTTCTCGTCCAGTTGTTCCAGCCGATCTCGACCCTCTCCGAGGAAGAGCGGGCGTCGTTCGACTTCCAGTCGGGGGCCATGGGATCGCGCCAATGGGACGTGTTCGACGACCAGGGTCGATACCTCGGGGCCCTTCTCATGCCCCTGCGCTTCCAGCCTGTCGAGTTCCGCGGGGACGAGATCTACGGAGTCCAGCGCGACGAACTGGACGTCCAGTATGTGGTGAAGCTGCGGGTTGGGGAATCGGGAGTGTAGCGCCGGAGGCTGTGCGGAACGTAGGATCGTGAAGAAACGCGCCCCATTTCCGAGGGAATCGTTATGCTTTCTCGACTATCTGGCCTCGCGGCCGCAGCGTGTGCCGTCCTTGCGTGTGCCAGCGACTCCACCACCGCCTGGCAGGGCAGCATCTCCGACAGCGCCGGCGTCACGATCGTACAAAACCCCACCCAGCCACTCTGGCGGCCAGACGAGACGTGGACCCTGACTGAGGAGTTGCGGATCGGCACCGCCGAGGGTGAACCCGAGTATCAGTTCGGCCAGATCCCTGCAAGTCCGGGCGTAGCTGCGCTCGCCGTCGGCAGTGACGGACGGATCGTGGTGCTCGATCAGCAGGCACAGCATCTCAAGGTGTTCGGCCCGCAGGGCGCGTACGAACGAACCATCGGTGGACCCGGCGGCGGCCCCGGTGAAATCGGGCCCGGCGTGAGCGCGGTTGTCGTTTCCACCGGCGACACGCTTCTCGTGTCCGACATTGGGAATCAGCGTGCCAACCTCTACACCCTCGACGGCACGTATGTCCGGAGTTTTCCGCTCAGCTTCGCGGACGGGATACCGTTCCGATGGGAGTCCTCTGAGGACGGGCGGATCGTCGCGCAGCTCCGCCGCATTGCTTTCCCCGGATCAACAGCTCCACCTGATTCGATGGACGTAATCGCCGTCCGGAATCTGGACGGCTCGGTGGGGGACACGCTGATGCTGGTCCCTTCTGGCAAGACCTTTTCGTTTGCCTCCGGCGCTCCGGAATTCAACTTCTTCAGCGCCGAGCCCTCTTGGACCCTAGCGGGCGACCGAATAGCGTACGGCGTGAACAGCGAGTACCGGATCGGCCTCTACACGACGGGCGGCCGACTTGAGCGAGTCCTCCTGAGACCATTCGAGCGAGACCCCGTTGCGTCCGACGACCAAGATGCCATCAAAGACCTGCTCGGCACGGCATGGAGGGACGCCGGTGTTCCGCCGCAGCAAATAGATCAGCTGATGCAGGGCGTGCACTTTGCCGAAACATACCCCGCCTACGCCCAGATCAAGGCAACGCCTGACGGTACGGTCTGGGTACAACGCCTTCAGGCACCCTCAAAGCTCACTCCGGAGGAACGGGAGGGCTTCAATCCAGTCTTCGATCTCGGGTCTCGAGAATGGGATGTGTTTGACGAGGAGGGACGCTATCTCGGCGTGGTTACCACGCCGCCCCGGTTCATGCCGGTGTGCATGCTTGGCCACGCCATCTATGGCGTGCAACGCGACGAGTTGGATGTGCAGTACGTCGTGAAGCTGACGATTGACGGGCTCGGGGGATGAAGCCGGGCAAGACGGGGCGGCAAGATCTGAAAGCGCTATTGCGGCCCCGTCATCCCTGCCAGTCGCGATGTCTCTAACCCCGGGGTTGTGCGAAGGCTCATCCCTGTTGGTCGGTCGTTCGCCGTCGGGCACAGATTTCCTTCATCCCTCAGGCATTACGACACAATCTGGATCATTGGGCAGGATGTCGCAGAGATCCGCAATGCACGCTCCCAGACAGCCTGCATACTGCTCGAAGCACATGCAGGGTGGCGCGGACCCGCAGGCACACATCGTCCATGTGCACGAAGATGCGCACATGGCAAACACGTCGGCCCGCGCTTCTTTCACATACAAGACGACAGAGGCCACGACGGCTATGGCCGTGAAGATGAAACGCCTCATTCTTCTTGTCATCGGTCCCTCCAACGGTTGGTCCGTACGGTGCTGTGTGAGAATCCCAAATGGTGAGAGCTGCGCCGCAACGAGTCCATCCTACCTCAGGACGCCTACCGCTCCGCCACGCTTGCCTGCTCACGAAGCACATGCAGCACGTTGTCTGCGTCGTCTGCACTCAAGATCCCGAACCTCGCCCGCACGACCCGACCATCCCCATCGATGACGTAGGTCGCCGGCACTCCGAGAACATGCCACCTGGCACGAAGCATCGTGGGCTCTGCTGGGATCAGAATGGCATCCGTGTGTATCCCACGTTCTGCTAGCCAATCTGAGGCCAGCGCACCAGAAGAGTCCGCGGCGACAGCCAGCACGCGCATGTCCTGAATCGCTGTGGCCCGCTCTAGAAGTCGCACCCAATTGCTGTGATTCGCGTCGCAGGCTGGGCATGTGGACGCGAATGCAAGGAGAAGAGTCGTACCGGCCACACCGAAATCAACGGTGTCCACTACCGCGCTGTTGGGAGCGAAGAATGGGATTCCGGGAAGGATCTTCCCTTCCACTTCGCGAGCAAGCCGTGACGCAACTCGTTCAGGATTCGTGCTGCCGGCAGGCCGCGGGCGCACATAGGTCCGGACGAGTAGGCCAACAGCCACGAGCGCCGTGGCCGCTAGGACGACGTCAAACCACGTCCAGCCGTGTCGGTACTTGTTCCCACCGTTGAGAACCATAGGGTCCGTGTCTCTGGCTTGTGGCTGTGCCATGCCCACTACCCGCGCTACTCACACCATTACGGAGCCCGTGAGTACTGACAAGAGTGCTTTCTGCCCCGGAGGGGGTGGTTTCTGTCGTTCCCCCGGTCAGCTTCGTGTGGATGGTCTGAACCCGCTCGTGTCAGCGCGCTACGAGGGCCGCTCGATCGTCCTCACCTCCAACAAACACCTCCGGGATTGGCCGGCGTCTCGGCGACATCCCTCACCTACGGTACGACCAGAGGCAAGGAAACGACTGATTCCTCACCATCAGAACCGATGTGTAGCCCCAGCATGTAGTCCCTGCCGACCTCCAGCACTGTGATCGTGGAAGGCATGGCAACGCGACACAGGAGCCGGCCATCCTGATCGAAGACGAGCCAATCGGGGGGTCCATCGGCAGCCGCCGCATGCTCCCTCACCCACACCCATCGTCTCTGGTCCACAAAGATCGAGGAGAATCTCGGGCGCTCGCTCGCGAAGACGACTCCGTCTGCCGGCAGCCACTTCCCAGAACGCGCCATGTATTCGCGCTTGTCACGCGCAGTAACTGGCTGGGGGTCGGATTCCCACTCTACGCGACGGACCAGCCTTCCCGCCAGGTCGTATGATCGCATCGAAGGGTCGCCAATGTCCGTGACCAGGAGGACGTCGTCAATGGGCAGAACGATCTCTCTCCTTCCGAACGGCAGGACGTAGACGACCCCGTCACCAACGACAGTCTCTATCGACAAGCCATCGGCGAGGTGACTGACTCGATCCGAGGCCGGATCATATCGCTTGTACGCTACGGGTGACCGCGTCACCCCATCTCCGTCAGCCATGCGAGCGACCGGGCCCGGAACCAGCAGGAATGACCCGTCGGAAAAGCGACCCCGGACCGCCATGGGAAGGTGATCCGCATCCTGACCAGTTACCTGGTGAGACCGAAGGAACTCTCCATCTCCAGCGAGGATGGACAGTCTCTGCAGTCGATCGTCCCACACGAACAGCGTGTCTCCGGCACCTCTTCCAAGCCAGGTCGGATCACGGAACTCCCCGGGGCCCGCACCGGCGCGCCCCACCGCATGCCGGTACTGCCCGTCGGACGAGAAGTACAGGAGCTGCTGCGTGCCAGCGTTCAGCGCCACTATGTCCCCGTTCGGCAGCACGGTAGCGCCACGTACCCTGAACAACGGCGGGGTATCCGCCGCGCCATCGGCGGGTCCTCCAATTGTCGTGAGAGGCTCGGCTCCGATGACCGCGCATGCCGAGTATCCTGGTTCCCCGGAGTTCCGGACAACACGCACCTGCGTGGGATCGCCGCCACGGGGGCCAGTGTCGTCTTTGCGCATGTCGTCGCTGACGCTGCATGCGATGAACGCAATCGCCTCAAGCGTCACAAGGAGAACGACAGTGGGCTGCCACGCTCTGGCGCGCGCAGGTACCCGCTCACGGAGCTTCATCGGATCAACCCTGAATCCCCCAGATGGGTTACGAACGCGGTCGTATCACCGAACGTCGGGTTGCGGAGAGCGTCGGCAATCTCACCTCTAGCAACGGGAATGCCGCCCCCTAGAACCGGCGGGGCCCATGTCCGAACAACCTGACCGTCGCGAAGGAGGTAGATGGCGGGGAGTGGCTTGTGCGCAAACAGCAGGCGTCCCTCGCCTGGTGAGAGCACTCGTATCCGCGCTGCAAGTCTCTCGCGTTGTAGCGATCGGAGAGCCGTGAGGGTATCCCGCGGGTCGGCCGTGATCAACGCAACGACGAACTCCGGTTCTTCTCCGACCTGCGCCCTTCCGTACAGCTCCCGCAGAGCGGCAAAGCCATCGAAGAGACTGCACGTGAAGCAGTCGTCAGTCCTCGCAGCGAATACCACTGCGAACCGTGCACCGGCGGCAACTGCAACCGGATCGCCGACGCCGCGTATCGTAGTCTCCGGCGCACCGCACGAGAGGGAGGGTACTAGAACGAGCGCGGCGATCCAAGTCCGCACCGCGCTCACCCCGCGCGGGAACGCTGAACGGACTCCCGCTGACGCCTCAACGGAAGCCGTGTCCATCATTGGGTCGAGAATCGGCATGCCTCTCACGCTTCCCGAGTGGCAGGAGGCGCGGGGCCACGGCCACCCGCGCCAACTGCCCGTTCCGATGCCCTGCCTAACCCCCGGGATTCTGCTCACAGATAAGGCAGCAGTAGCCGCCGGGACACGGGGTGCCCAGACATACCCAGTTCTCCGGATTGAGGTACACGGCCTTTTCCAGATGACATTCTGGAGGTTCCTGAGCGCTCGCAGCGGGAGCGAGCAGGGCGAACCCTCCCGTCATCACTGCGACAGCCACTAGCGTCATCGTCGGGACCAGTCCCGTTCGCGCACTCCTGAGCATCGGCGGACTCCTTCGTGGACGTTACTATTCGAGCTCCTCGCCTGTCTATGTAGCTATGGTTCAGCGTGATCTCAAAACGATCCACGCGTTGATGGCGGCTCCCGCCGGATCTACGAACACGAACTCCGCGCCGGACGCGCCCATCAGCCGGGGTGCCGGAGCGATCGCCCATTCCCGCCGTCCCGACGTGTCCATCTGTGCGAGCCCCCACTGCAGACCTGAAGGGGATCCCTTTGCCCACTGAACAAGCAGCCGGTCATCCTCCACCCAAAACAGATCCTGAATGAACGTGAACTGATTGATCCAAGCTTGCCGCTCCGAAGGGGTGGCGAACTGTCGCAGCGGAACAACGAGTGGAATGAATGGGTCGATTGGAATCCGTAGCCTCGATACTTCGGTGCCCATCTCGTCGAAGAAGATGACTGTGTCACACAGAGTGTACGCGGCGGCAACCCTGTTCCTCAGGTGAGCAACGGCGACGGTCGGGAAGGTGCTGGTCACGTCACGATCGAATCGGTCCGCCGGTCGGAAGAAGCTCCTGACGATCTGGCCGGTCCCAGTATCGAGAATGTGCAGCATGGCGGTTGCAGGAGCTGACTCCAGCCCCACCAACAGGACACGGTGTTCACTCAGGACGAGTAGATCGCGGAGAAGGACCAAGGGAGTCTCTATGGTCCGGGCCGCTTGGTCGTTTCGCTCGGGCATGATCGTCAGGTGCCCCGACAAGGCCGCCACGATGATGCTCCCATCAGCCATCCGCTGGGCCCGCACCGGGAACGTCAAGGAATCCAGAGTCCCGGTACCGCGCCCGTATGCGGCCTTGAGCCTACCACTTCGTGCGTAGACGCGAACTTGGCTCTCACGGGTGTCAGCGACGATGAACCCGCCATGCCAATCCA
>JAOUDR010000144.1 GCA_029859185.1 Gemmatimonadota bacterium | reverse complement strand
GCGGAGGCAGGGCTCACCGCCGAAGGCATCGCGGACAAGGTCCGTCGGCTCGCGGCGCGGGAGAGCCTCTCGCCGGCATGATCATCGGGGTGACCGGCAACCCCCGCTACGAGGGCCTCGGCGCCCTCCTCGGCCGAGTGCTGACCACGGCCCGTGCCCGCGGCGTGGACCTCCAGTCCGAGCCGGACCTCGCGCATCTCTGGTCCGACCCCATCCCGACGCTCGATCTCGAGCACCAGCGTCCGGACATGGTCCTCTGCTTCGGGGGGGATGGGACCATGTTGCGGACCGCGCGCCTGGTGGGGCCACGTGGCATTCCCATCCTGGGAGTGAAGATCGGGCGAGTGGGGTTCCTCACGACGGCCACCCCGGACATGCTGGACGAGGCGCTCGACGCCATGATTCGCGGCACGTACACGGTCGAGCCGCACCACGCGCTGGCGGCGGAGACGGTGGACGCGGGTGGCACCTCACGCCATCAGGCGGTCGCGGTGAACGACGTCGTCGTGCACAAGGCCGGCGTGGCACGGGTCGTCCGATTGCGCATGCTCGTGAACGACGAGGAGATCGGAACGTTCGCGTCGGACGGGCTCATCGTCGCCACCCCGACCGGATCCACCGCCTACTCGCTGAGCGCGGGCGGGCCGGTCGTCGTCCCGACGGTGGATGCCTTCGTGGTCACCCCGATCTGTCCCCATACGCTGGCGGTGCGTCCCATCGTGGTTCCGGACACGGCGCGGATCACGATCGAGGTCGTCGCACCCTTGGGCGAGGACCAGGTCTTCGTGTCGTACGATGGCCAGTTGGGGGAGACGCTCGATGCTGGGATGCGGGTGGTCGTGTACCGGAGTCCGTGGGACGCGCAATTGGTGAGGCTGGAAACGGAAGGGTTCTTCACCCGCATGCGCCGGAAGCTACAATGGGGTGACCTGACCGACCGCGAGCAGGGATAGTGTGCTGACCGACATGCGGGTCCGCGATCTCGCGGTCATCGCCGACGTTTCCCTCCATCTCGAGCCCGGACTCAACGTCCTCACCGGGGAGACGGGTGCGGGCAAGTCCATGCTGGTGGACGCGCTCGCGCTGCTCCTCGGCGAGCGCGCCAGCGGCGACCTCGTGCGACCCGGTGCGGACCGGGCGGTGGTGGAAGCCGGGTTCGACGTGACCGGTCCGGGCGCCGATGAGATCGCGCGGCACTGTCGGGACGCCGGCATCGACCTCGATGAGGGCCGGTTGGTGGTGCGGCGCGAGATCCGCGTGAGCGGGCCCAATCGCGCATGGGCCAATGGCAGCCCGACCACCGTGGGCGTGCTGGCCGAGCTCGGCCGGCTCTTGGTTGACCTGCACGGCCAGCACGAGGCGCAGTCCCTGCTGCGCCCGGTGGCGCAGCGGGCCATCCTCGATGCGTTCGCCGGTGCCGAGGCCGAGCGGAGCGCGGCCGCGTCGGCGTACGCCACCGCCCGCGAAGTGGGCGCCGCCCTGGGGACGCTCGTGGAGCGTCACAGTGAGGTGCAGCGTCGCGCCGACTATCTGCGGCACGTCGTCCAGGAGGTGACGGCCGCTGCACCCAAGCCGGGAGAAGACGAGACGCTTGCGGTGGAGGCCCGCCGACTGGGGGCGGGTGAGGACGTGCAGCGGCTTGCCGAACAGATCGCCGGCGCGCTCGACGACGAGGAGCAAGGGGCGGTCGAGCGGTTACGCGAAGCAGGCCGCGCGCTGGCGCAGCTCGAGCGGCTCGATCCCTCCGCCGACGCGTGGCGCGAGTTGCTGGACGGGGCCTTTGCGCAGGCCGATGAGGCCGCGCGGGCCGTACGCGACTACCTCGACGGACTCGATCTCGACCCCGCGCGGCTCGAGGAGGTCGAACGGCGTCGTGACGTGCTGTTCCGATTGCTCCAGAAGTATGGGCCGGCGCTCGACGATGTGCGCCGCACGGCGGACGAGGCGCGCGCCGAGCTTGACCTGCTCGACACAGCGGCGTTCGATCTGGCGGCGCTGGAAGAGCGGAAGCGGGACGCGGACGCCACGCTGACCCAGGCGACGGCGGCGCTGTCGGCCAAGCGCAAGAAGGCGGCGGGTCGGCTCGCGCGCGAGGTCGGGAAGCTGCTGCCCGATCTGGGCATGCCGACGGGGGTCGTGACCGTGGAGGTGCAAGCGGGGCCGGTGGGACCGGACGGCGCGGACCAGGTCACGTTTCTCGTGCAACTCAATCCCGGACTCGAGGCCCGCCCGCTGGCGGACGTGGCGAGCGGGGGGGAACTCTCCCGCCTGATGCTCGCGCTCAAGGTCGTGCTCGCGGCCCACGACCGCGTGCCGACGCTGGTGTTCGACGAGGTGGACCAGGGGGTCGGCGGCGATGTGGGGCAGCACGTGGCGGACGCGCTCGTGCGCGTGGCCGACACGCGCCAGGTCCTGGTGGTCACGCACCTCGCCGCCATCGCGGCGCGCGCGGACCACCATCTGCGCGTGCGGAAGCAGGTCGCGCGCGGCGTCACCGCCGTCGAGGTCGAGGCGCTCGGCGGGGAGGTGCGCGAGCAGGAGGTCGCGCGGATGCTCGGAGACGCGGGGGATCGTGCGCTGCGGACGCACGCCGCGGACCTGCTGCGGAAGCGTGCGGGGGCGGCGCCCAGGGTGGCCCGCTAGGGGCGGAACCCACCGCGGCCAGGGTTGCCGGTTCTCGGGGATGTGTGAGTCCCGCCCTGAAGGGCGGGCTTGCCTGACCGTGGCGTCCTTCAGGACGCAGGTGCTCGGCCGAGCCCGGGCTCTCGCCGCGCCTGACGAAGAACGCGGTCCGGGCTCGACGAGGGCGCGAGTAAGACTCGCGGCTCGGCGCTGTCAGTAAACTGACGACATTCACGTCGAAGGATTGCGGTTCGGGCTCGCCGAGCGCGCGAGTAAGACTCGCGGCTCGGCGCTGTCAGTGAACTGACGACCCCACGCGGTTCAGTGGACCCACTAGCCGGGCGGCTCGGGCGCGGGCTCCGGTGTCGGTTCGGGTTCCACCGGGCGGCCCCAGAGCGTGTAGAAGAACCGGATGCTCAGCGTCATCCGCCCGGCCTTCGGCACCACGCCGTCCCGGCCATACATCGTGGCGTCGTACATGAATCCCGCCTCGATGGGCAGGGACGTGCGGCGGCGGTTCTGCTCCATCCGGTACCAAAGCCCACCGCCAAACGTCCAGAGCGTGCGGCCCGTCAAGGCCTCCAACTCCGGGATCGCGGCCCCGTTCACGGTGTAGCGATCCACGCCCTTGTGGTAGTAGGACGCCGACACGAATGCCCGGAACGAGGGCGAGAGCCGCAACGCAGGGTGGATCGAAACGCGGATCTCGTCACCGAGGTTGCGTTGGACATCCGTGACCGCGGAGGCCGGCACGATCGGCTGGTCGATGCGGGCCACGCGCTTGATCAGGTGGTCGCCAAATTGGAGCGTGTAGCCGCCGGAGAACCACACGCCCACCCGCGAGCCCGGCTCGAACGCCCCGTCGATGCGGAGGGCGAGATCGAGCTGACCATCGGCGGGCGCGAGGTCGAGGAAATCGTTCGGGTCGTCCTGCTTCTTGCCGGTGGGGAGCCGTACCAACCCGCCCACTACGGCCCGGAAGGTGGGTCCGGTAGCGACGCCGTAGCGGAAGCCCAGCTCCACGTCACCGAAGCCGGACAGCTTGATGGTCTCGCCCCGCTCGAAGGGGAGGGCGCCGTAGCCGAACCCGCTCTCCTGCAACACGACATCGACGGCGTTAGAGTCAGCCGGCGTCGACGGCAAGGGCATGGTCGTGGCCAACCCCATTTGTCCGAGCGCCTGCAGCGCCGCACTGACGTCCGCGATGGCCTGCTGGATCGCCTGACCGGCGGCCGATTGGGCGAGCGGGGAAAACGGCGGCACCGGCGTGCCGTCGCCAGTCGTGATGGCGGTGTAGCCGGTGAGCGTCCGGAGGTCCACGCTGAGCAGCCGGATGCGATCGGCAAGAGACTGTGCTTCGGCACAGGTCGGGCCGCTCGGGCACCCAAAGCTCCCCGCCGCGATGTCCGCGTCGAGTTGCGCGGCCGCCGCGTCGAGCTCGCCGAGGAGCCGCGTGAGTGAGTCGAGTCCCGCGGCGGTCGTGAGCGGGTTCCACCCAGCCTCCGCGTCGGTGGCATCGAGGGAGGTACCCGACTTCACCCGCGTCGTCACGAGTGGTACGGTGGCCGTAAGCGTGAGGCGTGCGCTAACCCCCACCGAGAGACTGAACGGAAACTGCCGGTAGTCGGCGTCGAGCTTGGTGCGGAACCGGCCGGCGTTGAACCGGAACGTGCCGTCCCCCGTGATGGACCGGACGGCGCCTTCCGCGTCCGCCAGGGTAGGGAAGAACCCCGTCCCGAGACTGTCGGCCGAGTAGTACGTCCCGAGCGGCATGCGCGTGCCGGTGGGGTCGAACAACTCCGCGAAGCTCAGCCATTGCGGATCGAACGCAACGCGGAGCGCGCCACGCGGGACCGTGTAGGGATCCGGAAGTTGGGCGTGGGCGGGAACGGCGGACCAGGCGGTCAGGGCGGATAAGGCGAACAGGGCGGTCGCGGGCGGTCGCAGGCGGTCATGGGCGGTCGCGCGCGCGCGTTGCAGGAGGGTCCGGAGCGGTCGGGGCATGAGTCGGGAGAATCTAATGGGAGGGACGGGAAGGGCGGGATGGGGCGGATGACGGGATGACGGGATGACGGGATGACGGGATCACGGGATCACGGGATCACCGGATGAGCAGAAAAACGGGACGGAGCGCTATTACCGCGACCTGCCGTTGTCTCCTGCCGTCGGCTTCCTGCCGTCGCTTCCTGCCGTCGCTTCCTGCCGTCGCTTCCTGCCGTAGTCTCTTGCTGCCCCTCCTCCCCTCCTCCCCCTCCTCCCCCAAACGAACCAGGCGGCCGACTCGCGCCGACCGCCTGTTCGATCCGCCGATCCGTCGATCCGTCTACGGCGCCGGGATGCTCGTGCCGTACTTCGCGTTGATCGCCTGCACGAGCGCGGCGGCCACCGCCTGGTGCGTCGAAGTGCTCGGATGGATGCCGTCACGGCTCAACGCGAAGCCGAACGGCGTGTTCTGCGACATCTCCGGGGTCACACCGGGCAGGCCCGGGAAGGCCGGGAACGATAGGATGGCCCCAGCCACCGGGACCAGGGAGGCCAACAGATCATTCGGATCGACGTAGATCCAGTCCAAGTCGGCGGCGGCGGCTTCGATCGTCGCGTTGTACTGCGTGATTGCCCCGACGAGGTTTGCCATCTCCGTGTTCGTGATGGCTTTGTCATCCGCGCAGGTAATGACGGCCGGGACCAGGTTGGCCGGGTTGAGTAAGCCACCCAGAACCGAGTCCAGCTTCGCGTTGGCCAGCGACAGCGTGGGTCCGCCCACGGGGAACGGTACGGACGTCCACGCCGTATCCGTCGCGGTGAGTGCGGTAAACGTGAGGCACGCGTTGGCCACGTCGAACACGTTGAGCGGGGCCGTCAGCGCGTCGAACTGCAACTCGAAGCCCTTCCAGACTCGACCCTGGGTGAAGTACGGCGCCACCCCAACCTGCACGACACCCATGAGGACGCCGCCTTGGATCGACCCGATGGCGTCGAGGCTGTCGAGCATTGCCGTGTAGCGCGCGGCGAACGTCGCGGGGGGGGTGACCTTGGCGGGGTCACCCGGATTGGCGCCGTCAGTCGCCGCACCCAGGGCGTCGTTGTTCCCGATCCAGACCGTGACGAACGTCGGCTTGGAGATGGCCGCGTTCTCGACCTGCGAGCGGCCGCCACCCATGACGGTGGTCAGGGTGTTCGACCGGTTGCCCGCGCCAAGCGGGTCGTAGATGTCGAGCACGGCCGCGCCGGGGATGGCGACGAGACCGAGACGCTCGGGGATGCCTGGATGGCGCAGGGCGCAACCCAGGGGGCCAGGATCACCGACCGGCGTCAGGGTGAAGATGTTGGTGTACGGCGGCGGGCAGCCCGGCTTGTTCAGCAGGGGGATCTCGAACTCCGTGCCCATCTGCTCCGCGAGCAGATTGGCGTAGGACAGCGCCTGCACGCTGTCGTTGATGCCGCCGGACTGGAAGCCGGCCGTGATGCTGTTCCCGAACGCGACGTAGCGGGCGAACAACTCGTCGACGAGGTCCGGATTCGCTGTGGGCGGATTGAGACTCTCGTCCGACACACAGGCTGCCAGCGCCACCACGAGCGCGAGCGGTGCGATGAGAAGCTTGCGCGTCATGGCTAGAACCCCACGGTGAGAGTGAGACCGAACAGGTGGGCCTTGAACTCGTACAGGCCGTTGTTCAGGTCGAGGGTCGGCTCGGCGCCGGACGGGAACTCGCCGGTGCGGCCCCGCCGGTTGGCCTGCTTGAGGTATTGATAGGCGGCATCGACGCGGAACTGCGGCATGAACGCGTAACCGAACCCGATGGTGAACTCATTCCGCTCGCCTTCCGGCAGCAGCGGGGTCACCGTCGTCGCCGGGGCGGCGCCGGTGTGAAAGATGTACCCACCCCGCACGTTCGCCTTGTCGTTGGCCGCCCAGTCGATCCCAACGCGCACGCCGTGCGTGTCCTTGTAGTTCTCGATCGTCGTGCTGCTCAGGGCCGTATTCTCGAAGTTGACCTGGAGCGTATCGAACAGCTTCCAGTGCACGTAGCTGTAATCCGCCAGGATCGTGAGCGCCGGGGTCACGTCCACCGCGACGCCCGCCGAAATCTGATCCGGCAGCGTGATGGCCGCGCCACCGGGCTGGTTCAGGAGCGGACCGTCCACGAACGCACCCGCGACCACCGAGTCGAGCGGCGTGCCGGCTGGCACGCTGAAGGGGTTGCCGCCGGGGA
>JAOUDR010000143.1 GCA_029859185.1 Gemmatimonadota bacterium | reverse complement strand
CAAGTACCACCACGGCAACGACCATCAGTCTAGACATTCGCCAATGCATCCTCGATCCGCTCCACGGCTATCTGTTGCTCTCCCCCGTCGGTCAGGTCGCGCACGACCACCTCTCCGCGGGCGCGTTCGTCCGGTCCCACGATGACCGCGCGCCGTGCTCCACGGGCGGCCGCGAGCTTCAGTTGCTTCCCAAGCCCCTGGGCCTTGAGCGCGTACTCGACGCGTCGCCCGGCATCCCGCAGTCGGTGCGCGAGGGCCAGCACGTGCGAGACGTCGTCCGACCCGACCGCCACGAGGAAGGCATCCAGCGGGGCGGCGCGCGCCCCCGCGGGCGCGGCGCCCGTGATCAACTCGCCGAGGACGACATCTCCCATCCCGAACCCCACGGCCGGGAGGTCCACGCCGCCGAGGGCACGCAGCAGTCCGTCGTAGCGCCCACCGCCGCAGATGGCCCGCAGCGATCGGCCGGCGTCGAACAACTCGAACACGACCCCGGTGTAGTACGCCAACCCGCGCACGATGGACAAGTCGAGGTCTACGAAACCCCCGAGTCCCATATCTGCGAGCGCGCCGACACAGGCAGACAGGTCCTCGGCGATATCCGCGCCGTCCGGCACCTCGGCCAGGGCCGCGTCCAGGGCGTCCTGCCCGCGCAACCGACCGACAGCCAAGACACGATCGGCGATCGCGGCTGACAGTCCGCCCGCCACGAGCCGATCCGCGAGCACGCCGGGGGGGTCACGCTCGATCTTGTCGATGGCCCCGTAGGCGAGCGACAACATCCCGTCCGGGACACCAGCGTGACCCAGGAGCCCCGCGACCACCCGCCGATCCGAGATCCGGAGGCGCACCACCTCGGGCCCGAAGCCGAGCGTCCGCACCACATCCACCGCGGCCGCCGCGATCTCGGCATCCGCCAGGGGACCCGGTTCGCCAATCAGGTCCATGTTGAGTTGGAAGTGCTCGCGGAGCCTGCCGCGCTGCTGCCGCTCGTAGCGGAACAACTGCGGCATCGAGAACCATCGGATCGGCTTCTTCAGCGCCGGCGCGCGTGCGGCCACCATGCGCGCCAGGGTCGGCGTCATCTCGGGACGCAGAGCCACCCGTCGGCCGCCCTTGTCTTCGAACTCATACAACTGACCCACGATCTCGTCGCCGCTCTTCTCCGTATAGAGCTCGAGCGGCTCGAGCGGGGGTCCGTCATACTCCTCGAAACCGTAGCGGGCTGCTACGTCCCGCCAAACGCCGAAGATCTGGTTGCGGAGCGCTGCGTCACCCGGGTAGAAATCGCGGAATCCGGGGAGCGCTTGTCCTTGCATCGCAACAATTTACCCGAGGGGCGCGAAACCGGGCAAGCGCGCCATCGCATCGCCTACGGTGTGAAACGACCCGCAGACGAGTACCGTCCCCGCTCCATCCCCCACCTGCGCGAGCGCCCGATCGAAATCGGGCTGGACGCGGGCACCCGGGCCCAGGGACCGTGCGACGGCGGGTAGATCCCACACCCGCCCCGGCGGGGCCGACGGCGCATCCGTGAGCCAGAGCACGTCCACCGCGCCCTGCAGCAACTCCAGCATGGACGGCCAGTCCTTGTCGCCGAGGACGCACACGAGCGCGTGGAGCGGGCCGGGGGGAGGCTCAGCCGCCAGCGCCGTGAGGAGTGTGCGCACGCCGTCGGGGTTGTGGGCGACGTCGAACAGCCACCGTCCGCGGCGATCGTACCTTCCTGGGACGCGCGCCCGCCCGAATGCCGCGCCGACTTCCTCCGCCCGTGGTCGCCACTCCTCCGGCAGCGCTGCGCACACCGCCTCCGCCACCGCCGCGTTCCGCCGCTGATGCGGGCCGCGCAACGCGAGCGGACCGGTGAACTCGGCGTTCGGGGGGAGCCGTACCGGGCGCGCTCCCGCCGCCACGGCGTCCGCCTCGATGAGGTCAGCCACCAACACGTCACGCTCCCCCAACACGAAGGGGATGCCCGCCTTTGCGATGCCGGCCTTCTCGCGGGCGACGTCCTCGATCGTGGGACCGAGGTAGTCCGTGTGATCGAGACCTACGTTGGTGACGGCGCTGACGAGCGGCAGCACCACGTTCGTCGCGTCGAGTCGGCCGCCGAGTCCCACTTCGATCACCGCGATATCCACTCCGCGCGCCGCGAAGTCCGCGAAGGCGATGGCCGTGGTGGCTTCGAAGAAACTGGCGCCCGAGGAGTCGAGGAGCGGGCGCAGTCGGTCCGTCCAGGCGGCAAAGGCGGTTCCGGGGATCGGTCGCCCATCGACGAGCATACGCTCCCGGATGCTGACGAGATGCGGCGACGTATACAGCCCGACCCGCTTCCCGGCTTCCCGCAGCGCCTCGGTCACGAGCACGGCAACCGAGCCTTTCCCGTTGGTGCCGCCGATGTGCACCGCCGCGAAGTGCTCCTGAGGATTGCCCAGCTCGGCCAGGAGGCGCTGGGTGGGGCCAAGAGACCACGTGGTCGCGCCCCCCGTGCGTGGAAAGAGGAGCGCGCAGGCCGCGTCGAAACTGAGGCTCAGTTGGCGGGCTCGGCGGGCTGTTTCAACATCAGCCGGATCAGGCGGGCGGTGACGGCCCCCAATTCAAGCCGTGAGACGACGAGGTCCACCATGCCGTGATCCAGCAGGAACTCCGCCGTTTGAAACCCCTCCGGCAGGTCCTGCCCGATCGTCTGCTTGATCACCCGCGGGCCCGCGAACCCGATGACGGCACCCGGCTCGGCGATGTTCACGTCACCTTGCATGGCATACGACGCCGAGACGCCACCGGTCGTCGGGTTCGTGAGGATCGAGATGAAGGGGATTCCGTTGTCCTTGAGCTGGGCGATCATCACCGAGGTCTTGGCGAGCTGCATCAGGCTGAGGGCGCCTTCCTGCATCCGTGCCCCGCCCGACGCCGACACCAGGATGAGCGGCACACGCTGCTTGAGCGACCGCTTGGCCAAGCGCGCGATCTTCTCACCCACCACGGCACCCATCGAGCCGCCCATGAAGGCAAAGTCCATGACGCCAAGGTGGATCGGCAGCCTAGTCAGCGTGGCGTGACCGGTGAGGATCGCATCCTGGCGACCCGCCTTCCGCAGCGCGACCGCGATGCGGTCCTCGTACCCCTCAAAGCCGAGGACGTCGACCGAGGTGAGATTGCCGTAGAGTTCGGTAAAGGAACTCGCATCGGTGAGGGCGGCAATGTACCCGGCGGTCCCGATGCGGCGATGGAATCCACACTGCATGCAGACCTGGAGGTTCCGCTCGAACTTCTCGCGGAGGTCGGTGTGTCCGCAGCTCGGACACTTGTCCCACGCATCGGCCGGAATCTCCAACCGCTGGCGTCGGGTCGTCTTCTCGCGCCGTTCTTTACGAAACCAGGACATCGTAGGTCGGGGTGCTCTCAGGAGTTGGGGGGGACTGAAATGTCGCTCGGGGGAGCGGTGACCGCCAGCCCGGCTCAGTCCCCGTAGCCCGCGCGGCCGGCGTCCTGCGCGACTCGCAGGACGATGCCGAGGGCAATGCAGCAGGTCAGCAGGAACGAACCGCCGTAGGAGAAGAATGGAAGCGGAATGCCGGTGATCGGCATCATGCCAACGGTCATCGCGATGTTCTCGACGACGTGGGTGAAGAACACCCCCACGATGCCGAAGATGACGAGACTCGAGAACGGATCCCGCGATCGGCGTGCGATGTTGACCATGGTGCCCAGCAGCAGTCCAAACAGCAGCAGGCTCAGGAACACGCCGAGGAATCCGAACTCCTCACCCACGACGGAGTAGATGAAGTCGGTGGCCTGCTCGGGCAGGAAGGCCAGTCGCTTCTGCGTGCCTTGCGTGAAGCCTTTCCCCAGGAGGCCACCCGACCCGATCGCCACCTTGGACTGGATGATGTGCCACCCCGTGGCACGCGGATCGACCTCTGGGTTCAGGAACGACAGGACGCGGTTCTGTTGGTATGGTGCGAGCCGGTTCCAGAGGGTCAGCGCCATGATGCCCATGCCCACGTTCGTGAGCCAGACCGTCAGCCCCTCGAGCACGTACGGTCGCTGCCAGAACAGCACGGCGGTGAGCACCGCAATCCAAATCCCCCAGGACAGCGTGGAGAACGCGAACAGCAGGCTGAGGAGTGGCGACGCGAGGAACAGCAGCAGCCATGGGCTGACACCCGCCCAGAACAGCATCGCGAACAGGACACTGATGAAGACCAGTGCACTTCCGAGATCCGGCTGCAGGCCCACAAGCACAAATGCGACCCCGACGATCAGACCCGCGGGGACGAGCTGCCACAAGGTGGTCGGCGGCCCCCGCCGGCCCGCTAGATGCCGGGCGAGCATCAGGACCACGGCAAGCTTGACCAGCTCAGACGGTTGGCCGATGCGGGTTCCGCCGATTGCCAGCCACGATCTTGCCCCGGCGGCCGTTCCGGCTCCCGTGCCGACGATCAGCGTCAAGAGGAGCAGCACGAGGCCGAGGACATAGGCCGCGGGAGTGAGCCACTCGAGCAACCGTAGCGACATCCGCGAGACGAGGAACGCCAGCACGGCTCCGACGCCGAGGAAGGTGAGCTGTCGTTCCCAGAGGTGCCCGGCGGCCGTGGGGACATCGGTCTGACCGGCGGAATAGAGCACGGCGATCCCCATGGCCAGGAGAGCCGCGCTGGTCGCCAGCACGACCATCCCCTCAGCGCGTTCGCGTGCCAGCACCGGTGGGATTCCCAGGGATGATCGGGACCGAGCCGGGCGCCGAGTCGTCCGGCACCAGAAGCCGCGGCACCCCCCAGTCGGAGGCCTCGACCCCACGGAGATGCCGGGCGATGATCCGCGTAACCATGGGCGCCACCGAGGAGCCGTGCTCCGCAAACTCCACGATCGCCGCGACCACGACCTCCGGAGCCTCCGCCGGCGCGAAGGCCACGAACCAGCCATGGTCCGCGCCCTGCGGGTTCTGCGCCGTACCGGTCTTGCCGGCGATGTGCAGGTCGGCCACCCGCGAGGCAACCGCCGTGCCGCTCTCGACGACCGCGAGCAGGGCCATGCGTAGGTCGGCGCGCAGTGCCTCGGTGAGCCGCAGTTCACGCACGGGAACGCCACTCGGAACATCGACCAAGTGCGGTGGCGGCACCCGACCCGTCGAACTCGCGAGGAGCGCGTAGAAGTACGCCATATTGAGCGGGGTCTGGACGTTCTCTCCCTGCCCAATCGCGAGGTTCAGCGTCACGGCGGGGGTCCAACCGCGGGGACCGTAGCGGCGGTTGTAGTACTCCGTGGAGGGCGGGAAGAACGACGTTCGCTCGTTCGGGAGATCGATCCCCACGGCCTGGTGCATGCCGAGCGCCCCGGCCTCCTGCAGCAGGGTCTCGAGCCCGAGTCGCAGTCCCAGTTGGTAGAAGTACACGTCACAGGAGAACCTGATCGCGTCGAACAGGTCGACGTCGCCGTGTCCCTCGACGCTCCAGCACCGGAAGTACCGGCTGTAGTACTGCAGTCCCCCCCGACAGGGACTTGGCATATGGTCGTGGAGCCGGACGGCGCCACGCTCGAGGGCAATCGCCGCCACCACGAGTTTCCACGGCGACGCTGGCGGGTATGCCGCCTGGATGGTCCGGTTGATCAACGGATGCTCGGTCGATCGGCGCAGCTCCTGCCACACATCGGGATCGATGCCCCCGATGAACGCGTTCGGGTCGTACGCGGGCGCCGAGAAGAGCGTCAAGAGTTCGCCGGTCCGCGGATCCAGGACCACCACGGCACCCCGCCGTCCGGCAGGGAACGTCTCCGCGACGAATCGTTGGAGGGCGATATCGATCGAGGTCCGGATCGTGGCCCCCGGCGCGGGCGGGAGTCCTGGAGCAACATCCTGGTCCCGCACGGTCCGTCCGAGCGCGTCCACCTCGACGAACCGCACTCCATCCCGTCCCCGCAGGCGATCGTCGTACGTCCGCTCTATCCCGTCCCGACCGACAAGCGTGCCCGGCCGTGCGCCCGCGACCGTCCCGGAGGCGAGTTCCTCTTCCGTGATCTCGGAGACGTAGCCAAGCGCATGTGCGGCGAGCGACCCGAACGAGTAGCGCCGCTTGGGGGTCGTCTGGATCACGAGCCCCGGCACGAGCACACGGCGTTCCTCCAGGGCCGAGACGGCCTCGAACGGCACGTCGTGCTGCACGACCACGGGCTCGGACGGACGGCGCCGGTAGCGCGCGCGGATGTCCGGGAAGCTGGCCGGATCGAGACCGAGCATCGGCTGGATGCGGGTCAGCAACGCCACGAGGGAGTCCTCGGTGGCCGCAATGAGGGCGACCGCGTAGCCGGGCTCGTTCTCGGCGAGCACTTCGCCGTTCCGGTCCACGATGAGGCCCCGCGGTGCCGGGATCGGGACCGCCCGCAGTCGGTTCTGCTCGGACGCCAACTGGTAGCGCCCGGCCGACAGCACTTGGGCTCGGAAGAACGCCACGAGCACGAGCCCGAGCCCCGCCCAGATGACGAGCCGGGCGACGCCGGCGCGTCGTGCCACGAGGTGAGGGTGGAACCAGTTCATCCCGTGAGCCGGATCCCAAGCCAGCGACGGAATGCGTACAGCACCCCCAGGCCGACGAGGGCCGTCGACAGTCCCTGGAGCGGCGTCCACACGAGCAACTGCCAGAACGCGCCGCCACCCGACAAGCCGCCACCCCACACGAGCACGAGGACATCGCGGATCACGACGCCACCGAAGAAGAAGGCAGCGGCGACCACCGGGTTCTCGGCGAAGAACACGGCCTTCCCCCACGCCGCGAGGTACCCGACGACCGCATACGCCAGCATCGCCGAGCCAAAGGCGACCGGACGCACCGCATCGCTCAGGAGTCCGATGAGGAATCCCGCAATGGCGGCCTTA
>JAOUDR010000142.1 GCA_029859185.1 Gemmatimonadota bacterium | reverse complement strand
TGAAAGACCCGAACATGCAGAAGATCTCGGTGCTCATCGGCATCGGGTTCGTGGACATGCTCGGGTTCGCGATGGTGTTCCCGCTGCTCCCGTTCTATGCCCTCCGGCTGCAGGCGCCGGAGTGGGTGATCGGGTGGATGATCGCGAGCTTTTCCATTACCCAGCTCGCGTCGGCCCCCCTCTGGGGGCGGGTGTCCGACCGGTTCGGCCGGCGGCCGGCGCTGCTCGTGGGACTCGCCGCCTCCGGGATGGCCTTCGTCGTGTTCGGCTTTGCCACCACGATCTGGATGCTGTTCCTGTCCCGCATCATCCAGGGAGCCGGCGGTGGCACGACGGGCGTGGCCCAGGCGTACATCGGCGACGCGGTGGAACCCAAGCACCGCACCAGAGCGCTCGGATGGCTGTCGGCGGCCACCTCGGCGGGCGTGATGATCGGTCCGGCCATCGGGTCGCTCGCGACCAGCCTTGGCCCCGAGGCACCGGGACTGATCGCCGCGGGCCTCTGTTTTCTCAACGTCGGGTTCGCGTGGCGGTGGCTGCCGGAGACCTCCCCGTCCAGGCGCGATCCCTCCGCGCCGGCACCCGTGCGCCGCTCCATCCACACGGTCGTGCTGGACGTCATACGGCACCCCGGGGCCCCCGTCAGCCGGTTGATCTGGATCTACGCCATCGGCATGCTCGGGTTCATGTCCATGACGAGCGTGCTCGCCCTATATCTGGAGCACGCGTTCGCCGTGACGGAGAAGACGATCGGACTCTTTTTCGTCTATACGGGAGCGCTCGGCGTCGTCATGCGGGCGGTCATCCTCGGGCGCGTGACCGACCTGTTCGGTGAGGTCCGGGTGCTGCGCCTCGGCGCCCTGTCGCTCGCCTTGGGGCTCGCCCTCACGCCCCTGCCGCACACGGTCGTCCTGTTGGCCCTCGTCATCGCGCTGGTCCCGATCGGTACCGCGCTGCTGTTCCCGGCGACGTCCGCGCTCGTGACCCAGCTCGCCCCGGATGCCGAGCGCGGCCAGGTGCTCGGCGTGCAACAGACCTTCGGCGGCGTCGCCCGGGTCATCGCCCCGATCTGGGCCACCGCGGCGTTTCAGACACTCGGAGTCGCCGTTCCCTTCTACATCGCAGGGGCGGTAGTAGGGGTGGTGCTCATCATGGCCCTGCGGGTGAAGAGCACAGCCACGTAGCCCGGCGGGCCAACGTCCATCGGCCCCTCGGCGATCGGCCAACGGCTCAACGCCCTACCCCCCTGACAGCCGTCTCAGCTCCTCGAGCAGCTCCCCGACCCGCTTGATCGCCGTCCCGTAGGTTGCCCAGTCGCCAATGCGCTGCGCACCGGTCGCACGCTCGTACTCCGCGGTGGCCTCACGAATCAAGTCGGCCATCCGCCCCGTGGCGGCGGGGCCGGCACGCTCGACCGCCGCGGCCATCGGCACGGGGAGGGCGCGATCGGGGTCCACCGAGCCGCCGAACAGGTCCGCGAGGCCCTGCTCGAAGGTCTCTGCCATTACCACGCGATTCTGATGGGCCAGCACGACGCGTTTCAACTCGGGAATGCGGCCGCCCTCCGCGCGGAGATAGACGGCCTGCACGTAGAGCAGGGACTCCTCGATGGGAATCACCAGGAGGTTCCCGCGGATCACCTGCGAGCCCCGCTGGTCCCACAACGAGACCTGCTGGGAGATTTCGGTGTTCTGATTGATGCGGTTCATGATCTGCCGCGGTCCGAACACGAGGCTCTGCCGCGGGAACTGGTATACCACCAGCTCACCGTAGTGGGCACCATCCATCCGGGCGACCATCCAGGCGGCGAGGTTGTCCTTCTCGCGTGGCGTGAACGGCGTCATGACGATGTACTCCTCCTGGGCCTCCCCCGGGAGCTTCATCACCATGTGCCGGAGGAACGGATCGCGGGCGCCGTCCTGGCCCGTGACCGTCATGGGGATCTGCCACTGGTCCTCGCGGTGATAGAAGATGTCCGGCTGCTGCATGTGATAGAGCGTGTAGAGCGCGGTCTGCACGCGGAAGAGGTCGTCCGGATACCGCAGATGCGCGCGCACGTCGGCCGACATCTCGGTCATCGGGTGAAAGATGCCGGGGAAGATCGTGGCATACGTCCGGATGATCGGATCGGTCGAGTCGGCGACGTACGCCGTCACCGTCCCGTCATACGCGTCGACCACCGCCTTGACGCTGTTGCGGAAGTAGTTGGTACCGTCCGCGATGGGTTGCGAATACGGAAACCTGGTGCTCCGCGTGTACGCGTCGAACATCCACACGAGGTGCCCCTCGTCGGTGATCACGAGACTCGGGTCGCTGTCCCACACGAGGAAGGGAAGCGCGGTGCGCACGCGGTCTCCGACCTCCCGATGGTAGAGCACCCGGCTCTCCCCGGTGATGTCGTCGGAGAGCAGGATCTTGGCCGACCCGAACCGGAGGCTGTAGAGCAGCTTCCGCCACAGCGAGCGGACCGGAACGCCGCCTTTCCCCTCGTAGGTGGTGAACGCATTCTCGTCGCCGGCGGGGTAGTCGAACTCCTGCTGCCGCGTGTCCACGAAGACGTAGTCATTGGAGACCTGGCCGTAGTAGATGCCGGGTCGCGTCACCTCGAGCGACACATGCGAGACCGGGGGCAGGTCTTCGATGAACAGCACCGGCAGACCTTCCTGCGTCATCTCGTTCACGGGCGTGAGCGCGAGCCCCATGCCATGCGTGTACGTGAGGCGCTCGTTGATGAACGAGCGGGCCGGCAGCGCCGCGGGGTTCAGCTCGCGGGCGGAGAGGAGGACCTGACGGTACACGCCGTCGATCCAATAGCGGTCGTCGTCCACGCCAACGAAGTCGTAGTACGTGCGGATGGACTGGATCTGCCCGAACGTCTGCAGCAGCAGATCGCGGTCCCACAGCCGGACGTTCCGGATCGTGCCGCTGTTGGCCCGGACGTCGGCGAGAGAGAGCGCCCGCTCGCCGGTGAGGTCGCGCACGGTCACGCGGTCCAGGTTCCACGCCGCACGGGTGGCCGCGATGTGATGCTCGATCTGCGGCGTCTCGCGCACCAGTTCGTTGGGGGCGACGCCGAACTGCTGCAGGGCTCCGGCGGCAGCGCCGGCCGCCACGCTGGCGCCCACCGTGAGGGCGACGGCGATGGCCACGTTCCGCATGAAGTGGCGGCCGCGGGTGCCCCACACCACGAGCGCGGCGGCGACAAGCGTCAGGACCGCGGTGAGGCGCAGCGCCGGCGCGGTCACCGCGAGGTCGGTGTAGCTGGCGCCCACGAGCGGTCCACGCTGACTGTAGACCAGGGACGGGAGGTCCACGAACCAGCGATGCACGGCGATGATCACGAACACCAGCGCGACGAGCGTCGCGAGGTGGCGGCGCGCGTCGGGCTCGATGTGCAGCCGCCGGCCGATCGTCACGATGTCGCGCCGCACGACGTAGAGCGGGGCCACGCAGAGCAGGCTCACGATCATGAGACCCAACATCCACTCCAACAGCCCCGAGACGGCGGGGAGTGTGAACACGTAGTAGCCGACGTCTCGGCCGAACACGGGGTCGGTGACGCCGAAGGGACTGCGGGCCAGGAACGCGCGCAGCGTGAGCCAGCCGCCTACGGCCGAGAGGCCGAACGGGAACGCCAGGATCAGCGCGAGCGGCGCGCTCATCCTGCGGAGCAGTCCGTAGACATCCGCGTTGCGGTTCGTATTCCCGATCCGCACGACCACGGGCTCGGGCACGACGCCGCGCTGCGCGACGCGCAGGTTGACCCAGAAGACCACGAAGGCCGCCGCGCCAAATCCCAACCCCAGCCCGATCTTGGTCGTCAGACGAGTGGTGAACACCGTCGCGAAGCCCAATTGGTCGAACCAGTACCAGTCGGTGAGGAACTCCGCGAGTGCAGGGATGGCGGCAAACGCCATCAGGACGAGGGCGATGGCGACGAGGAGCAGCGGGACACCAGTGGTGCGCTTCATCGAAGTCGGACTCCGTGCGGGAAGACGTCACTACAACATAGAAGGATGTACCGGTGGACCTCACCACCGAGGTCCGCATCGCCCCCGGACCGGCGTCCATCGAACGTTGGTCGGCGCGGATCCCAGCGACGTGTGCGCGCGGCGAAAGCCGACCGGGACGGTGCGAAATGTCGTTTGATGAACGAGTGCGCGCGGGTTACCGTCCGTGCGGTGTGGATGCCATCACGGCCGGAAGATCACCATCACCAAGGTGGGAACGAGCGCCATGGAGACGCACTTGGATCACCGTAAACTGTATCGACTGCCGTGGTCGCTGCCGGACAACGCCATCGCGTGGCTCGAGCCCACCGCCAAGTGCAACCTCGCCTGTGAAGGCTGCTATCGGGCGAACGTCAACCAGCACAAGTCGCTCGCGGAGGTCCAGTCGGATCTGGACGTCTTCGACCGCTATCGCAACGCCGATGGGATCTCGATCGCCGGTGGTGACCCCCTCACGCATCCGCAGGTCGTGGACATCGTGCGCACGGTGGCGGAGCGCGGGTGGAAGCCGATCCTGAACACGAATGGGCTCGCCC
Organism: Gemmatimonadota bacterium; assembly: GCA_029859185.1. Lineage (GTDB taxonomy): Bacteria > Gemmatimonadota > Gemmatimonadetes > Gemmatimonadales > GWC2-71-9 > JAOTWJ01. Next base: position 2,363 of record JAOUDR010000142.1, on the reverse strand, counting down.
TCGAGGAGGAACTGCTGCGGGATCTGAAACGCGCGGGCCTCACTGGCCTCACGTTCCACATCGACAGCAAGCAGGGACGGCCGCAGTGGAAGCACACGACGGAACAGGAGTTGAATGCGCTCCGCCTCCACTTCGCCGAAATGGTGGCGCGGGTGGGCGGGATGTCGTGCGCGTTCAACTCGACGGTGTTCGAGGATACGCTGCCGGCGATCCCCGACATGCTCGAGTGGGCGCAGCAGCACATCGACATTGTCCACGTGATGGTGTTCATCTGCTACCGAGCCGCCAGCCCGGACGGGGACTTCGACTACTACATCGGTGATCAGCGCATTGCGATGGATCCGCTGGCCTACGCATTCGATGCGCCGGTCTCCAGGACCGACATCTCGGCGCCGGAGGTGGTCGGGACGATCCGGGAGCGCATCCCGGACTTCGCGCCCTGCGCCTACCTGAACGGCACCCACCGGCCGGATTCGTTCAAGTGGCTCCTCACGCTGCGCCTCGGCACCGCGCGACGGATCTACGGCTACGCGGGCCCGCGGTTCATCGAGCTGGCCCAGACGGCGCACCACCTGCGCACGGGCCGGTACCTGGCCTACGCGCCGCCGAAGGTGTCGCGGCGGGGTCGCTCCATGCTCTGGCTCGCGCCCTTCGATACCGGTATCCGCCGCGCCGCGGCCCGCGCCCTGCGCGATCCGCGCATCCTCGTGCGACGCGCGCACCTGCAGTCGGTCATGATCATCCAGCCCATCGACCTGCTGCCGGATGGGCGGCAGAACATGTGCGATGGGTGCCCGGACATGACCGCGTGGAACGGCAACCTCGCGTGGTCGTGCCGGCTCGAGGAGTGCCTCCAGTTCGGGCAGTTCGCGCGGACGGTGCCACGGAACTGCCAACCCGTCGCGTAGCCGCGCAGGCCTGACTGCCGGGGCACGCGCGTTCGGTGATGGCAATCAGGCGGTTGGTGGGGTGACCTCCTGCGTGTCCAGCGCTGCCCCGAGCTCCGCCACGACCTCCACCGTGAGCCGGGCATCGGCGGTCGTGCTGCGGTAGTTGAGGATCGCCGCCCGGAGCGCATAGGTCCCGCGCACGAGGGTCCCGGACACGAACAGCTGGCCGTCCTGCTGAACACGGTTCACCAGCTTGCGATTGAGCGCGTCCGCATCCCCGTGCTGCGGGACGTAGCGGAAGCAAACGATCGAGAGGTCGGACGGGCCCACCAATTCGAGCCGCGGGTGCGCAGCCACCGCGCGGCGGAGCTCGGCCGCAACGGCCAGGTCGTTGCGCCACAGCTCACGGAATCCCGCGACGCCCAGCTCACGCATCACGCACCACACCTTGAGCGCGCGAAACGCGCGCGACAGCTGTGGCCCCTGCTGGTGGAACCAGAGCGGCCCACTGAAGTAACTGGTCTCGTCCACCTCGAGATAATCGGCCTTGGTGGCGAACGCGCGCGTCAGCGCGTTGCGGTCCTTCACCAGCACCGCCCCGGCTTCGTACGGCACGTAAAGCCACTTGTGTGGATCGATCGTGAGGCTATCGGCGTCGTCCATGCCGGCGTAGCGGTCCGTCAGCTCCGGCAGCGCGGCCCCGATCGCGCCATAGGCGCCGTCCACGTGGAACCAGAGGCCCTCCAGTCGCGCCACGTCCCGGATGGCGGTGAGCGGATCGATGGCTCCGGCGTTCACGGTGCCGGCCGTGGCCACGACGCACAGCGGCGTACGTCCCGCGACGCGATCCTCCGTCACCGCGGCGGCCAGCACCGCAGGGTCCATGCGGAGCCTGTCGTCGGGCGGTAGCAGCCGGAGCGCGTCGCTCCCGAACCCCAACAGCTCCACGGCGCGGCGGATGCACGAGTGGGTTTCCGGAGTCACGTAGATCACCGGCCGTACGTCCAGCCCCGTGAGACCCGTGCCGCGCGACCCGGGAAGCATCGCTTCGCGCATGGCCGCGAGCGCCACGAAGTTGGCCGCCGAGCCGCCGCTCACGAGCAGCCCGCCGGCGTCGCCCGGATACCCCACCAACTCGGCGAGCCAGCGCATGACGGTCATCTCGACGTACGTCGCGATCTGCGCACTGCCCGCGCAGTTGTTGTTCATGGTGGCGGCGAGTAGATCGGCGGCCATGCCGAGGGGGCTCGGGCTCGCCCGCACGTAGCCCCACCAGCGCGGATGCCCGATGCCGAGCGAGTACGGCAGGATGTCGCGCTCCACGTCCGCCAGGATGGCGTCCGCGGGCGTGCCGCGCGCGGGCAGGGGCGCGGCCTCGAAGCGGCGCACCACGTCGTCGGGTGGGCGGCGGAACGCCTCGCGCTCCGGCAGGGTCTCGAGGTAGCCCACCGCCAAACGGTGCACCCGCTCGAG
>JAOUDR010000141.1 GCA_029859185.1 Gemmatimonadota bacterium | reverse complement strand
CCATGAAGGCGCAATGGCAGGCCGAGAAGGCTGCCATCACGATGCTACGGGAGAAGAAGGCCAAACTCGAAGAGGCGCGGATCGAAGCCGACCAGGCGACGCGCGAGGGTGATCTCCAGAAGGCGGCGGAGATCCGGTATGGACGCGTGCCGGCGCTCGACCGCGAGATCGCCACCGATCAGGCACGGTTGGCGGAGATCCAGCGGGGCGGCAAGTACCTCAAGGAAGAGGTCGACGCGGAGGACGTGGCGGAGATCGTGTCCCGCTGGACCGGCATCCCGGTCGCCCGGATGCTGGAGTCCGAGCGCCAACGCCTCACCCACCTCGAGGCCGAGTTGGGTCACCGAGTGGTGGGCCAGGATCACGCGTTGGCGGCGGTGGCCAACGCCGTGCGCCGCTCGCGTGCGGGCCTGCAGGATCCCAACCGTCCCATCGGGAGCTTCATCTTCCTCGGGCCTACTGGGGTAGGGAAGACGGAGACCGCCCGGGCATTGGCCGAGTTCTTGTTCGACGACGAGCGAGCGATGGTGCGGCTCGACATGTCCGAGTACATGGAGAAACACGCGGTTGCCCGAATGATCGGCGCCCCGCCGGGCTACATCGGCTACGACGAGGGTGGCCAGCTCACCGAGGCCGTGCGCCGGCGGCCGTATGCCGTGGTGTTGTTCGACGAGATCGAGAAGGCACACCCCGACGTGTTCAACGTCCTGCTCCAGATACTCGATGACGGCCGGCTCACCGACAGCCAGGGACACGTGGTCGACTTCAAGAACGCCGTCATCATCATGACCTCCAACCTCGGCAGTCAGATCCTGCTCGAAGCGGGTGAGGACCGTGCACGGGCGGAGCAGGCGGTACTGGACCTGATGCGCCAGACGTTCCGGCCGGAGTTTCTGAACCGGGTGGATGAGACGATCATGTTCCACCCGCTCTCCAAGACGGACCTCGGCGCCATCGTGGATCTGCAGTTGGCGCATGTGACGCGACTCGTCGCGGATCGGCACCTCCGGTTGGAGGTCACCGAGGAGGCGCAGACGGCGCTGATCGAGGAAGGCTATGACCCGGTGTACGGCGCGCGGCCGCTCAAGCGGGTCATCCAGCGTCGGGTGCAGAACGTGCTCGCCATGCGACTACTCGAGGGTGAATACGACGAGGGCGACACCGTGCGCGTCGATCGCGGGCCTGAGGGCGGGCTGACGTTCGAACGCATCCCGGCCGATGGTCTCGGGGAGCCGGCGAGGGCGGGCGCCTAGCCCCGCGTCCACGTCGGACGGGCATCCCGTCCGCACGCAGCAGCACGGCCGGGAGGTGAACTGGTGCGGCCGCCACGGGTAGTAACTTGGTTCTCCTCCAGCATTGGAACCCCCATGCGCCATCGGCTCGGTTTGAATCTCGCACTGGCTACCGTATTCACGGCCTGCGGTGGTGGGTCGGAGCCCGCCGGGCCTCCCGCGGCGCTGGTGGCCATCAACCCGGGCCCGTTCACGGGACCGGTGGGCGAGTTACTGGCGGAGCCCCTGTCGGTCCGAGTGACCGACGCGGCCGGCCGGGGGGTGCCCGGTGCCGTGGTCCGCTTCACCGTGACCGCCGGCAACGGCTACGTCACCGCCGGGGGTCTGGGCGGGTCGGTGCTCGACGATTCGACCGACCAGGGCGGTGTGGCGATGGTCACCTGGGGGCTCGGGACCGTGGCTGGCGCGCACACGGTCTCGGCCGGCTTCGCCGGGCTCACCCCCATCGAGTTCTCGGCGACCGCTACGGCCGGAGCGCCCGCGGTCGCCGTGGTGATCGATGCCTCGGCTTTCATCGCGCCCGTCTCGTCGCCCACCGACGAGCCGCTGGCGGTGCGGGTGGAGGACCTGTTCGGCAATCCCGTGGCCGGGGCGCTGGTGAACTGGGCTGCCCTCGGCGCCGGCGCAACCGTCGCGACCGCATCCACCTCGTCTGACGCGGACGGGATTGCCGAGGTCGGCGCGACTCTGGGGGCGACGCCCGGGCTCTATCTCTTCCGCGCTTCGCCGGTGGGTGGCACACCGGATACGATCGGAGTGCTCGCCGTGACGATCGTCGCGGATCCGCAGGGGGACCAGACCCCGACCGGAGACCCGGCCTTCGACGCACACGACGCGACGCGGTTCGGTGCGTTGGTGATTCAGGATGCGCTCGTGCTCTACGCCAAGTTCGCCGGGACCATCGGTCCGGGTCCCGCGGGGCAACCGAATCGCGCGGCACTGCTCGCGAGCTACGATCTCGATCTCGACGGAGACAGCCTCACTGGCTTCTTCACGTTCCGGCAGTGCCTGGGTGGCGCGCCCTTGGGGATCGGGGTGGACGCGTTCGTCGACCTCGACCAGAACTCCGGGTTCCTCACGGGGGTGGCCAACGTGCCGCCGGATGCGGTAGCCGTGTTGCGGGTGGATTCGTTGTTCGACGCCGATCGCTGCAACTCGAGTTTCAGCGGCGCGGTGTACCCGGCAGTCGCCGCCTACCAACCGACCTCGGTGAGCCTGGCCATTCCCCTGGCGTTCCTGCAGGACGATGGCGGCTTTGCGGTGAGCACGCTGTTCGCCCATCCCGGGACCGGGACGGTCACCGACATCGTGCCGGACTCGGTGGCATGGCAGTTCATCCCCACGTTGGTTCCGGGTCCCGCAACAACGGCCGCAGTGACGTCGGTCTGGGAGCACCTCGCGCTGCCGCGGCCGTCGGGTCGCGCAATCCCGGTCGAGCGTATGCCCATGCTGCGGCGGTTCCCGGTCCGGTGACGGACATGACGGGGGCTCCGCGTCGCGCGGGACCCGCCCCGTCGGAGGAGGACCTCCTCGGGATGGAAGTCGCGCTGCGCAACGCGCGGGCGGCCGTCAGCCTTGGGGAGGTCCCCGTGGGGGCGGCGCTCGTGCGGGCGGGCACGGTGGTGGCGGCCGCGCACAACGAGACGGTGGCCGCTCGCGATCCCACACGCCACGCCGAGATGCTCGTCATTGGTGAGGGCCTGCGGGCGCTGGAGAGCGATCGCCTGCTGGACTGCGCCCTCTATGTCACGCTGGAGCCGTGCGCGCAGTGTGCGGGCGCTATCGTGCTCGCCAAGGTGGGGCGGGTGGTGTTCGGGGCCTGGGATCCAAAGGCCGGCATGGTGGGGAGCCTGCACGACCTCCTCCGGCACCCGCGCCTGAACCACCGACCGGAGGTACTCGGGGGGGTCCGAGAAACGGAGTGCGCGGACCTTCTTCGGGATTTCTTCGGCACGCGGCGCGGCAATCCAGACAGTCTGTAGCGATCTGTAACGATCCCGCCGTTGCCGGTGGCTCCCGCCCTCCGGCGGCGGTAAGATACGCGTCCACCGTCTTCACCGGTTGACGCATGACCCCCGAGCAAGCCACGGCATCTCCCCCCACGACCGACCAGGCGGCCGAGCGTGTGGCGGAGTCCATGGACCTCGCGTCGCCGGAGATCTTCCTGAACCGGGAACTCAGTTGGCTGGGCTTTGCCCGGCGCGTGCTCGCCCTCGTTGAAGCGACGGACCTGCCGCTCGTCGAGCGGCTGAAGTTCGCGGGGATCTCGGGGATGTTGCACGACGAGTTCTTCATGAAGCGGGTGAGCGGGCTCAAGCGGCAGATCCGACGGCGCTCCTCCAAGCGCTCCCTCGACGGTCGCGCGCCGGATGAGGAGTTCGCCGCCTGCCGGACGGAGCTGGTGGACCAGGCGCTACGGATCGGGACCGTGCTCGAGCGGGATCTGCGGCCCGCGCTTGCGGCCGAGGGCCTCGGTATCCACGAGTACCGCTCCCTCAGTGCGGAGCAGCAGCGGGGTCTCCGCGAGTACTTCGCGCAGTCCGTGTTGCCGATCCTCACGCCGCTCGCCGTCGATCCCGAGCACCCGTTTCCGTTCATCTCGAACCTCGGGCTCAACCTCGCGGTGGTCCTGCCCGATGACGAGCGTGGCCGGCACCGCTTCGTGCGGATCAAGGTGCCCAACAACCGGCCGCGCTGGGTCCCGTTGCCCGACGGTTCGGGCTCTACGCCGCTCGAGCAGGTCATCGCCGAGAACCTCGATCTCCTGTATCCTGACACGCCCCCGCAGGGCACCTACCCCTTCCGCCTCACGCGTGGCGCCGAGGGGGATCCGGAGCCCGATCCGGAAGTGGACGAGGCGAGCGACGAACCTGGGAGCATCGTCCGGATGGTGAGCCGGGAGCTCAAGGCCCGGCGCTTCGCGGGTCCGGTGCGCCTGCAGGTGCCGGTCGGCATTCCCGAGCGACTGTCGGCTTGGATGGGTCGCCAGCTCGGCATCGATCCTGAAGACATCTACACCACGACCACGTTCCTCGGGCTCAGTGATCTGCTCGAGCTCGCGGGGCCCGAGCGCCCGCAGCTGCTCTATCCTGATCACGTCCCCGTGGTCCATCCGCGACTCCGCAAGCTCGATCCCGGGAACCCGGACGCGCTGTTCCGCGTGATCCGGAGCGGCGACGTGCTGCTGCACCACCCGTACGACGACTTCGAGTCGTCGGTGCTGCGGTTCATCCAGGACGCCGCGCGCGATCGCACGGTGCTGGCCATCAAGCTCACGATCTATCGGACGAGCCGCGACTCGCCCATCGTGCGGGCGCTGGCCGAGGCGGCGCGGCAGGGCAAGCAGGTGGCGGTGCTCGTGGAGATCACGGCCCGATTCGACGAGGCGCCCAACATCCAATGGGGCAAGCTGCTCGAGAACGAGGGGGCGCACGTTGCCTACGGAGTGGAGCGGCTCAAGACGCACGTGAAGCTGGCGCTGGTGGTTCGCGAGGAGGCGGGCCAGATCTGTCACTACGCCCACATCGGGACCGGCAACTATCACCCTGGCACGGCCAAGGTGTATGAGGATCTGGGTATTCTCACGGCCAATCCCGACATCTGTGCCGAAGTCGCGGCGATGTTCAACGGACTCACCGGAACGACGCCGTATCCCGAGAATACCCGGATGCTCATTGCGCCTTCGTCGATGCTGCAACGCTTCCTGGCGCTCATTCGCCGCGAGGCCGAGCATGCGGAGGCCGGCCGACCCTGCGGGATCTACGCCAAGATGAACCAGTTACAGGATCCCGACGTCATCCGTGAGCTGTACCGGGCGAGTCGGGTGGGTGTCCCGATCACCCTCAACGTGCGTGGCCTCTGCTGTCTGCGCCCGGGTGTGCCCGGGCTGTCGGAGTCCATTCGGGTCTACAGCGTCGTTGGCCGGTTTCTCGAGCACAGCAGGCTGTACCGGTTCACCAACGGCGGTGACGCCGAGTACTACATGGGATCGGCCGACTGGATGCACCGGAACCTCGCCAACCGCATCGAGACCGTCGTCCCCGTCCTCGACCCGGCGCTCCGGCACGGGCTGGATGCCGTGATCCAGGTGTACGAGACCGACAACTGCTCGGCCTGGGACTGCGGCCCGGATGGCACCTACCTCCAACGCCGGCCCGAGACGGATCAGGTGTGCCTGGCGGCCCAGAACGTCTTCCTCGAGCGAGCCCGAGACAAGTAACAGACTGCAGAGTGCAGAACGCAGAGTGCAGAGCGTGCGGCGGCGCGGACGCCCAGTTGGTTACTTTCCGCCTCACATGCGCATCGTCATCGTTTTCCTCCTCGTGCTGCTCGGCGCGCCGTCGTCTGCGGTGGGGCAGGCCGCTCGTTGGGTGGTGCGTTCGCTCCCGCAGGCGGATCTCTGGTACGCGGGGCTCGCCCAACTGCCGTTCGAGGGGTTCAGCGGACTCCCGATGTACAGCACGGAGTACGCGCAAACCCTGCGGGATGCAAAGCGAATGGCCCGGATCCAGACCCGGTTGGACACCGAGCGCGCGGCACTCCATGCGGCCATCGCGCGTGACAGCGCCTTCGAGGTCCTGCATTTCGTCCCGATCTACTTCGTGGGGACCGACCGCGCGGGAATGTTCGCGGCGCTCCGGGCGGTGGCGGCGGGCGAAGACCCGGCGAGCCTGAGCGATCCGCACGCGCGGTTCGGCGCGACGTTCCTCGCGGCCGTGCTTCCCACCAATGAACAGCGAGCGGTGCTCGGGCGGCTCACTGCGGCCATGGAAGACGAGTGGCAACGGTTCTTTGGCAGGTGGTGGACCCAGTCCGCGGCCGAGCGCAGCCGACAAGCTGATTCGGTACAGACTGTTTGGGACGCCGTACTGGCCGAATGGGTCGAGCCCCTGCTCACCCGCGTGCGGCTCGACACCGGACTCATCGTGCTCTCGCCGGCGTTGGGGTCGGAGGGTCGGATCTACGCCGGACGGCCCGAAGACCGGGCCGACAACGTGGTCGCGGTGCGCTTGCCGACGGGCGCGGCGGGCGCGGCGGTTGCGGCGGTCTCGATCGTCCGGGAGTTCTGCCACCCGTGGGCGAGTACCCTCATCGCGGAGCGAGGCGGAGCCGATTCGCGAGCACGTGCACAGACCAGCAGCCGCCTTGCCGTGCGGTGCGGAGCAATCCTCCTGGAGTCGGCGCCCGAGCACTGGCGGGACACCTACGTGCGTGCGTATGCAGGGTCCCGGAAACTAACGGAGGCGCTCCCGGTGGATCCCTCATTGCTCGATGCTCTGCGTGACCGTCTCGCGGTGCCGTGAGGGGGAACAAGCAGCGGCAGGGAAGCGACGGCAGAGAACGACGGCAGGGAACAACGGCAGGGAACGACGGCAGGGAACGACGGCAGGGAACGACGGCAGAGAACTGGGTCTGTCGTCCCTGCCGTGTTGCTGTTCTGCCGTGTTGCAGTTCTGCCGTATGGCCGTCCAGTCGTATTGCCGTTCTGCCACTCCCAGCCGTCGCTGAATTATCTTCAATCCTGTCGGAGAAGTCCCAACTGCACCTCTCAGCGGAGTCAGATAGCTCATGCTCACCAAAACCGTTCAAGCAGCCATAAACGACCAGATCGCCAAGGAGTTTTACGCGGCGCA